>NZ_DAOMPX010000021.1:0-62881 GCF_035445025.1 Citricoccus sp.
GCAAACCCTGACCACCGACACCGGGCAGAAGGTCCGGGTCTCTGACTTGGACACCGCCCCGGGCATCATCCTGGTCGACGCCACCAGCCCGGAGCAGATCGCCGCCGAACAGGCCGCCGCGGCCGCCGAGCAAGCCAAGCAGCGCACCGCCCACGACTTCCTCCCCGGTGAAGTGCTCGGTGAGAACATCGAGCACTTCGGCCACGCCGGGGACGTGGTCCGAATGGACCGTTCCGGCTACGGCAGCTTCCGGCCCGTGGCGGTCAGCCCGGACACCGGGCGCATCCGGGAGGGCACCCCGTGGCGCGTCGAGTCCCGCGAGTGGAAGACCATTCTCCCGGTCCGGCTCACCGACGCGCAGAAGACCGCCCTGTACGGGCAGCCCCAGTTCACGGTGTCGGTGGAGGACCTGCGTCCCGGGGACGTCGTGGCGGCCACGGATATCGACAACCACGCCCGCACCAAGGAACCCGTCACCATCACCCAGGTCACCGGCGACACCACCGTCAACCTCCGCTACCGGAACGAGACCGTCAGCGGGGAGGGCAAGAAACGCGCCGAGTCTGAGGTCACCGTCCTGGACCGCACCCACGGGGCCCTCACCGGCCACGAACTGCTCGCCCTCGCCCGGCCCGAGGCGGACCTGCCGCCCCGGATGGGGCTGCGCGAGCTGGCCCGGCAGGAGCCGTCCGGCCAGCACGTCCTCCTGGATCTGCCCAACGGGGGTGAGGTGCCCGGCGGGCTGGTGCCCGGACGGCTGACCGGCGTGGTCCAGGAGCAGAAGCCCGGCGCGATGGGACGGCGAATCACCGTGCACCACCTCGTCATCGAAACCGCCGACGGGGACACCGTGAAGGTCCCGGCCCAGCCCCCCGGCCACGCCACCATCACCGACCAACCGGTCAGCCTCATCGAACTGCGGCTGGCCCCGGTCCCCGAGGCCACGCCAGCAACCCCGGAGGCATCCACGGTCCCGGCGGGCACCACGGTCACCGGGGACGTCTACCAACGCGCCACGGCCCCATACACCGAACCCAAATCAACACCATCACCAATGCCGCGGACGCCGACGGAGCCGGAGCTGGACCAGGCCCTCGCCTACCAGCTGCACGCCACTCCGGGCGCGGCGACCGCCGCCCGAGGGCTGACATGAGGACCGGGCGCGTGCCTCTACCCTGGGGTGTCCCCGGCCTATGTCAGGGTGGGGTGAAGGAATGGGGACGAGCCAAGGGGGACTGGCATGAGCACCGCGGAACTGATCGGCTGGGCAGCACTGGCCATAGGCTTCGCCGGAGCCTTCGGCATCTTCTCCAGGGGCCACGCCCTGCGCAGGATAGGGAGCCTGGCGATGAGCGGCGGCCTGGTGGTCTTCTGTCTCATCACCCTGCACACGCCCCTGAACTACGCACTGTCCGGCAACCCGGCCCTGCCCATCATCTGGATTCTGATAGTCCCAACGCTCGGGATCACCATCAGCTGGCTGACCCGGTACTTCTACCGCGACCTCGACCTCTACGACGTGGAAGGATGCTATCCCGCTAATAGCAAGCATATAGCGGATAGATAGCACAGTGATATTAGGGGGAGCCGGTCGGGCACCGGCTGGACTCGTTCACGCTGACGCAAGACGGGACGCCGGCCGTCCGAAAAGTATGGACAAAAGTCCACTACCGACGCCGAGGGCCCCTTCACTACGGTGAAGGGGCCAGTGAGACGGTGCATGCGGATCATCAGATGGACGAAGCCCGGGGGATACGGGCCTATCGACAGGAGATCTGACAAGAGGCGGTGGCGTGAGCCGCCGCCTCTTTTGTGTCTCAGGGGAGCGTAGCCTGAACGCGTTCTGAACGCCACCGGAACTATCTTCCGGGGCGTGGCCGCAGCGCAGAGATGAGTGGCGGGTTATCGCAGGGCAGAGTCCATCCCTCCTCCTGAGCCCATCCTGCTACCGGGGACGGACACCTCATCCTCGGTGTGCTCCTCGAACTGCACGACGGAGTTGTACCGTTCCGGGCAGCGCCCGGGCCGGTCGGACGCCACCGACGGGTTCTCCGACTCGGACGGCGTGCACGGGAGCCGGGTGATGTGGGGTTCAGGGGACCGGCGCGGCGTTTCGCCTGAGGGCCTCGACGATGACCGGCAGCTCGCGGGGGAAGGAAGACCGGACGTCAGCGCCTGTAAGCCTAGTTAAGACCGGGCGAACCTAGCGCGCCCTCAGGATGGGGAGCCGGTAATACTCTGCCGTGTCGGCGAAGGCCGGGTCGGGGGCGACATTCTCAGAGGTCAGTTGCACCAGGTCGTTGCGCCCCGGCGGCAGGCCTTCATCGGCCCGGCGGTCCCAATAGGCTCAGCAGATCCCGGTCAGGGTTCGTGACGGATAGACAATGCCCAGCGGCTCGTGGCCGTCGCCGAGCATCTGGCGTTTGATGACGTGAGCCAGCAGGGTGGTCAGATCACGGTCCGGGCCGGTGACCTCGGTGGCAGTGAGCATGGTGACCTCACCCATGGCGCCGGCCGTTACCGATGCCAGCTCCTCGAGAGCCTTCAGCGTGTCCGGGTGGTCGATCCGAACCCACCAACCCTGGCGGGGCAAGCGGATCTCATAGATCGAGCGCTCCAGTTGCCAATCCACGGAGATCGCCCACGGCACGTCGACACCATTGGCCTTGGCCTCCGCGATAACCGCCTCGATGTACTCGTCCACGGTCATCCCGATGAACTGCGCGGTGCGGGCGATCTGGGCGCGTTCGGCCCGAAATCCGTTCAGGACTTCGGCGTACGCGCACCGGCGGGCCTCGGCCAGGTAAAGGGTGGACCCGATGGTGTCGTACCGGCCGCGGGCATCGCCGACGTCCGGGTCGAAGCCGACCGGCCGCGGCCCCACGTGGTCGTTCGGCCGGGCAGACAGCGCCCCGTACCGGTCCTTGGCGACTCGGAAGGCCGTCTGCCCGCCGGCCGCGACGAGGTGCAGGCCGGTCTTGGTACAGGTTCGTTCGGTCACGAGGCGTGGACGTCGTTCACGAACGCTTCGGCCGCGCCGAGGACTTCCCGGGTGCGTTGCTGCTGGATGTACAGCACCGGAAGGTTCTCCTCCAGCCGCGGGTTGGCGCCCATCAGCCACGCCAAGGCCACGTTGCGCCCTTCAGTCATTTCCAGGGTTCTCCACACCCGGTAACCCAGCCGCAGTCTCGCTTCCACTTCCGGCCTGGGTTCCGGGCCGTCCGGTTTGGCCCACTTGTGCGGTGACGTGCGGTCTTTGCTCCCCGCCATGGTCTGGACCACCGTGACGCCCACATTGGCGTTCAGTTCCCGGACCAGGTCGTGGATATTCATTCGCGTGGTGTCGCGGAAGACCCTGTCGCGCGTGGCGGATTCCATAGCTTGACAATGTCAGACAAGTCATGGCAAAGCAAGCCTAGATCAACGTCTAAGCAACAAAGAATCAACGCCGATAACCAGGATTACGTCAAGTAAATGCTTCACGCTTTGTACTTCCTGCACATCGTGAAGAAACGGATAACGGTGTGGCCGCTCCCCTCCACTTTCCCGAACTCTGCCCCTGACATTGCCGTTGAGTCGGCGGCCGGTCAGGATTGAGGTGACATGCCGGAAGTTTTCGACCCGCAGACGGCAGGTGGCTCCGCACCCGGATTTCGGTTGCTGCCGTGTTGGTGCATCCGATGACAGTTTCATTCATCTGGTGAGACCGTGTGAGAGGCACCGTGGTGGTCGATAAGGCGGATCGAGTGGTCTTTTTGGCCGCGGCGCCCCTGCTGCATCCGGTGCGGCAGATGGTCGAGGGCTGTCGCAATCCACAGCTGTCCCGGAATTGCACTCTGGTCAAGATTACGCCTTCACTTGAGACGCAGGGGCGCCAGTAAAGGATTAGCCATGTGCGAAGTTCACACATGGTGAGGACTCGGATCACGCTGCTGGCGCTCCTTTGGTCACCTTCTGACACGGCTTCGCCTGCATGGCTGGTGAAGTGTGGTTTTCCAGGGGGCCGGGAGTGGGTGTCACCCAGATGGCGCCGGTCTCCTCGGGACCCAGATGGATCGGTCCGTACGGTGGATCGAGGCGCCCGGTGATGGTGCCATCGCGGCGCCGATCGGTGATGTGTAGGGCCTGGCCGGGCACGAGGTTCTTCTCCCGGAGGCGGGTCAGCCGGTGCGGGTCGGCATCGGAGACGCGGGCCACGGTGTAGGACCCCGGAGTGGCGTGGCTCAGTCGGATGACGTCGGCGGGGCGGTGGAGGTGTCCGGTGGCGGTGGGGATGGGGTCACCGTGCGGGTCGGCGGCTGGGTGGTCGAGCAGGGTGTCGATGCGCTCGATCATGGCCTCGGAGGCGGCGTGTTCGAGCCGTTCGGCCTCCTCGTGGACCTCCTCCCACCGGTACCCCAGGACGGTGACCAGGAAGCTCTCCAGGAGCCGGTGCCGGCGCACCATGGCGATGGCGTACGCAGCTCCCTGCGGGGTGAGGGTGACGGGCTTGTAGGGCTGGTACTGGATCAGCCCCTGGGCGGCCAGCCGCTTGAGGGTGTCGGAGACGTTGGAGGCGGTGGTGCCCATCCGCTCGGCCAGGGCCTTGGTGGTGATCGGGGGGTCCCCCCATTCGGTGGCCGACCAGATGGCCTTCAGGTAGTCCTGGGCGATGGGGGTGATCGTGTCCAGGTCCATGGGGTCCACGCTATCGCTCTGTGTGCTTGCGGCCGGGGCTCAGCCCTGGCCGGTGACGGTCAGGGCGATCAGCGCGAGGTTCAGGGCCACGATCAGGGCCACGACCACCCAGGCGATGACGGTCAGCACCGTCTTGTTGACGAAGGCGCCCATCACGGTGCGGTTGCTGCTCAGCCGTACCAGCGGGACCAGGGCGAAGGGGATGCCCAGGCTTAGCAGCACCTGGGACAGCACCAGTGCCCAGGTCGGGTCCACCCCGGCGGCGATGATGATCAGGGCCGGGATCAGCGTGACCAGACGCCGGGTGTACACCGGGATTCGCAGGTGCAGCAGCCCGCCCATGATCGCTGCTCCGGCGTAGGAGCCCACCGCGGTGGAGGCCAGTCCGGAGGCCAGCAGGCCGATGCCGAAGGTGATGCCGATCACCGGGCCCAGGGCGGCGGTGATCGCCGCGTGAGCTCCTTCGATGGTGTCGGTGCCGGGCACCCCGGCGAGGTTGCCGGCGGCCAGCAGCAGCATGGCGATGTTCACCGAACCGGCTACCAGCAGCGACAGCACCACGTCCCACCGGGTCGCCTTGAGTAGTCGTGGCAGGGCCGTGGTGGGCACCGCGTGCCCGTGCCGGTCCCGGGCCAAAGAAGAATGGGCGTAGATGGCGTGGGGCATCACGGTGGCCCCGAGCATGCTCGCGGCCAACAACACCGTCTCGGGACCCTCAAACCGCGGCACGATTCCAGCGGCGGCCTCGGACCACGAGACGGAACCGAAGAACAGGCCGGTGACGAACCCGACGGTGACGATCACCAACAACCCGGTTACCACGAATTCGAAGACCCGCGGACCGCGGTGGGACTGCAGCGCCAACAACAGCATCGAGACCACCCCGATGATCACCCCGCCGGCCAGCAGCGGGATGCCGAAGAGGATGTGCAGGGCGATCGCCCCGCCGATCACCTCCGCCAGGTCCGTGGCCGCGGCCACCAACTCGGCCTGCACCCAATACGCCAGCCGCCGCACTCGTGGCAAGCGGTCACCGAGCAGTTCCGGCAGGGAGGACCCGGTCACCAACCCGACCTTGGCCGAGAGATACTGCACCAGCACCGCCATGGCGTTGGCGGCCACCAGCACCCACACCAGCAGGTACCCGTACTGGGCCCCGGCCGTCAGGTTCGCCGCGACATTGCCCGGGTCCACGTAGGCTACCGCGGCCACGAAGGCCGGGCCCAGCAACCAGGGCAGCGGCTGGCGGCGCACCCACTCCTCCCCCGACGGTCTCCCCACCGCCTGAGTGAACCCGTTCCGTACGCTACCGTCCGCCATGGAAAGTTAAGATACACGAACATTATTCTTTGGCGGGAGGGACGAGCCGCGGCAGTCGGGGAGAACTCCACGGGCCTAGGGAGGACTTGGCCAGGGCCCGGGTGATGCAGGGGCCAGTGGGCGACGTCGGCGGAGACGAATCCCAGCAGGGCCGAGCCGCGGGTGCGTTGCCATGACCGGCCGATCGTGTACAGGCCCCGGACCGGGGCTCCTCTTCTTGGGGCGATCAGGATGCCGTGGGGGTGCAGACCAGCCACCACGAAGTCTCACACAGCAGGTATACCCGTCCCCCCAGAGGGCGTGATGACATCGTGTGAGGTGGACAGGTGTGTCCAGCGGCCTTCCACCTGGACACCCTTCTCGATGTCGGTATCCCTGGCCGACCTAAACGGCATGGGATGCCACCGGAGGGATGTCACGTCGGCCATGCCCGGAGGCATGTGCAGGTGGTTCTGGCGCGTTGAGTACCCGTGGCAGGATGGCCGGGCTTTCCATCAAGATTTTTCTAGGGTCGTCTCGCGAGAATGCGGCATGGCCACCTCCCAGATCCTCAAGGACACCCACACCGAGACGAGACCACGGCGCGGGCCTGGCCGCCGCACCGTCCTGGCCGTGATTCCCGTGGCCGCCCTCGGAGTGATGGGTGGGGGACTCGGCGTCCACCGCCTGCTGAACCCGCCGCCGACCCCCGCGACGCCGTTGGGCGCCGTTGCCACCGTGGCCGGCGGGATGGCGTTGATCCAGGGCATCATTCCCCTGGAGTCGGCCACCTGGGTTCCCCCCCACACCGGCTCCGAACCTGGCGAAGCCGGTCGCCACTGGAGGTCACCGCGTCCGACTGTTGCTGGAGCTGACGGCCGTCGAGCCCGGTGGCATCGACTTTGTAGCGACCGACTACAGCGTGCAGGAAATCGTGGGGTTCACGGCTGGGCCGTTGTGGGCCAGCCACGAACGACATCGCATCGCCCGGGGTGAGACCCTGCCGGTGACGATGGTCTTCGAGATCCCCAACAAGAGCATCCAACTCGTCCTCCAGGGGCCGGGGTCCGCGCGCCTGGGCATGGGCTCGGACCACCACACGAGTTGAGCGGAGGGGTTACCGGGTTCGGTAGTGCACCACCGGCGTGGCGAGCCGGCGGTTCTCCAGCGTTCTACCTCTGATGGCACCCCCGCGGGAGATCGCCAGACCGGGGCGGGAGAGCACGGGATCACTGAAGCTTGGGCGCCGGTCGGTGACCGTGAGGTCGCTTCGCGTAGCGTTTTGGTCGGTGAGGGGCACCCGTGGAAATCACCCGGGCCCGTCCCAGAGGAACAGGACCCTGCCGCGGACCCGGTCCGCGGGAACCGGGCCATAGTGGCGGGAATCCACCGAGGCCTCTCGGTTGTCACCCAGCACGAAGACGCTGCCCGGGGGAACCCGCTGTGGTCCGAAGTAGGTGCCGTCGATGGCGGAGGCGTCGATCGCCGGTTCGGGCCGCTCGACCCCGTCGACGTACACCACCGCATCTTTGATGGCCATGTCCTGTCCCGCCAGGGCTATGACGCGCTTGAGCGTCATCGCCCCGTCATCGGGGGACTCGAAGACCACCAGGTCGTTGGGCTGTAGCCCGCCGACGGCGGCGGGTGTCTTGAGCACCAGGGTGTAGGCGCCGGGGTGCACCGCGGGGACCATGCTGTCGGAGGTGATGTGCACGGGTTCGATGACCCACCACCGCAGGGCGCCGAGCACCAGCAGAAATGCCACCAGCGCTCCGCCCGCCAGCCGGGCGGGACGAGCGGGATTCGGTCCCGTCGACCGCTGGGCGGTCATCAGTCGTCGTCGAATTCGGGCCGGGCCGCCTGGATCGGATCCCATGGGTCGTCTTCGTTGGCTTTCAGTCCGACCCGGAACTGCGTCATCATGTCATGGTCCTCATGGGGGAGGTTATGGCAGTGGATCATGTACCGGCCCTGGTGTGGGCCGAAGCGCATCAGCACCTTGACCTTTTCCCCCTCCCCCACGTAGACCGTGTCCTTGGGCCCGACCTCGTAGGGGAAGGGCGCGCGGCCGTTGCGGCTGATGACCTTGAAGTCGATCAGGTGGATGTGCATGGGGTGGAACCATCCGCCCGACTTGTTCTCGAACTCCCATTCCTCCACGGTGTTGAGGCCCACCTGGGCGAAGACGTCCTGGAATCCGCTGGCGATGATCTGCCCCCAGGACTGGTCGTCCAGCGTCCACAGGTTCGTCTTGTCATTGCGCTTGACCCGCATGGTCCGCTTCTTCACGGCCATCGAGCTGGTCAAACCCATCACGTCGTTGTCCGGGACCAGCACCGTGGGCAGGGTGTTCCAGGTGGGGTCGGAGGTGTCGAACGGGTCGTCCACCACGTCGAAGGCCATGATCTTGTCGGTGTGGTCGTAATCGCGGTTGTTCTCGTTGGAGCGGTTCCGCAGCTCCACCCGGGTGCCGGCCTTGTACTTCGAGAAGTCGATCAGGACCTCGTAGCGCTCGGCCCCGGCGTGACGCCAGTTGTCGACGGTAACGGCCTCGGGCATGAGCCCGCCGTCGGTGGCGACGATGGTCAGGGGCTCCCCCGACCGCAGGTAGGGCCGCAAGGACCGGGAGATGGAGGCGTTGAGCATCCTGAACCGGTAGATGCGCCGCTTGACCTTCATGCGCGGCCAGGGCACGCCGTTGACCAGGATGACATCCCCCCACAGGCCCGAACGCGACCTGTCGTCGTAGCTCAGGGCCCCGTCGCGGGCGAACATGGCGTCGGAGATCGTCAGGCCCACGTCGAATTCGCCCTGCGGCAGCAGGTCGCGTTCCTGCGGGTCGTGGATCAGGTACTGGCCGGCGAGCCCCGAGTAGACGTTCAGGGCGGTGAAGTGGGCGCTGTGGTCGTGGTACCAGAGGGTGCGCGCCGGCTGGTAGTTCGGGTAGTGGTAGGTCTTCTTGAAGCCGGTCATGGTCACGTCGTTGGCGTAGCCGTCGTACTGGGGCAGCGAGGCGGAGCCGTGCAGGTGGGTGGAGGTCGCCAGGACGTGTCCGTGCGCGGGGTGGGTCGCCGGCAGCTGGTTGCGCACCGTCAGCGTGGTCCTGGTCCCGCGCTCGACCTCGATGGTCGGGCCGGGGAAGATGCCGTCGTAACCCAGGATCGGGGTGCCCAGGCGCGGCAGGATCCGGGCGGTGGCGGCGCGTTGGGTCACCGTGTAATGCTCGATGCGGGCCCCGTCGTCCGGATCGGTCCCCACCGAGGTGGGCTTGAGGACCGGAGGTTGGGTGAACTCGGCCGCATAGGGCCGGGGCATCTGCCTGTCGTCGAGCTTGCTGGCGGACTTCGCTTCCACGCTCCCCCACGGGACCGCGGCGGCCCCGGCCGCCCCGGCGCCCATGATGCCGACTCCGCCGAGCAGGATGACTTGTCGTCGGGATACCGCCATGCTCATTCCTCACTTGCCCATATCGTGCCCTCCCTGGGAGGGAGTGTGGACGAACGAGCTTGGGAAAAACCAACATCGGGCACCCCACGGCGAGGAGGGCCGGCGCACCTCAGATAATGGCCGATAACTCGCACGGAGGGGCCAAAGCCGGAGGCCTCCTGCTCACTATTCGACCGTCGTTGACAGTGTCGACGTGTTCGTCCGCCCTGTCGCCCACGGATCAAGCCGACTCGGCGCCTGCCCGGGCAGTTCCTCGGAAAGTGGCCGGGGGCTCCATCGATGTGGCTGAGTCAGAGCTCCTGTTGACGGTGGTGCCTGGATTCAAGCTCCGAAGATGATTGGCGCAGGACCGCCTCGCTTTCCCAGCGGGGGTTCCGGCCGCCTCGTGGACGTCACGCAGGGTCGGGGATCCAGCAGGAGTTCACGCCGCCGGTGACGCCGAGCGCATCGGTGCGCAGGTTGACGTCGTAGTACTTCGTCTTGTCCGACGGGGTGTTGTCCGCGGGGGGTTTCTCGGGGTCGATGGTGACCGTGCGCCAACCGACCACGGCATAGTTTTCAGAGAGCACCTGGATGGCACACTCGACCGTGTCTTCGTAGTCCTTGGTGAGTTGGAACGTCACCGACGCCTGGGTGGGGGACTTGATGTTGTACCCCACGTCTTTCCAGTCCAGGGTCTGGGCGTTGGTGGCTGCGGTGATCCACACCGCGAGGGCCACGGCCGCGGCGATGGCCCCGGCGGCGATCCACTTGCCCCAGCGGGCGGGGAACGACGGCCTCGAGCTTTGGGGGCGTCCGTACCGGTTCGCCAGGCTGTTATCGGGCGCAGGATCTGCCGGTGCCTGGGATCTGGAACTCATATCACTCCATGATATCGCGGGGCGCCGCTGACCATCCCGGAACATCCGGGCCCCTGAGGTCCCCACGTTGCCGCCCCGCAATCCCCGGGTACGCCGTCGGCGGGTCGGGGGCGGGAGGACAAACGGTGAGCACGTGAGCAGTATTATCGCGCAGCACCGGGACGAACTGGGCGTCGGCCACGGGGCCAGCGCCCCGGAAATTCGTCGTCCCCGTGGGCCCGGCCGCCTCTGTTTGGTCGGCTCCTCCGGGTCGCTGCGGTCGTGCTGAGGGTGTGGGTGTGAGGCCGGGGCCTCAGTAGCCGATGCCGGTGAGGGCGGGGAAGAAGGCCCAGACCACCGAGCCGGCCACGACCACATAGGTGACAGCCACCAGAGTCCCGGCCCAGCCGGCCGCGAACCGCACCACCGCGGCGGGGGCGGGGATCACGCCGTGGACGAGGTTGCGCGCGGTGAGCAGGATGAACAGCGGGATCATCGCCGCCCAGACGATCATGCAGTACAGGCACAGGATGTGAATCACGAACAACGCCTGGGACCACAGCCAGAGAAGGAACACCGCCCCGAGGCTGACCCCGGTCTGCAGGCCGGCCCAGTACCAGCGCCCAGGTCGGGCCCCGGAGAGGACGACCATCGCGGTCGAGATCACCACGGCGAAGGCCACGACGCCCAGCAGTGGGTTGGGGAAGCCAAACAGCTCGGACTGCCAGGTGCCCATCACCCGTCCGCAGGACACCCACGGATTGATGTCACAGCTGGTGATGTGCCTGGCATCCTCGTACAACTCCAGGCGCTCCAGCACCAGGATCGCCGAGGCCACCCAGCCGACCACCCCGGTGACCAGCAGGATGAGACCGAACGGGCGGTGCCGGGCAACAGCCGGCACCCCCGCCGGTGCGCCCGGATCAGAATCGGCTGAGCGCTCTGTGGGGAGGTCGGTGAGGGGCTCAGCCTTCACGGGTGAGTCGGTGTTGGTCACAGGGGTGCTCATGGGGCCGGTCAGTCCGTCGTGGCGGCGGCGTCGATCTCGGCGCGGAACTGCTCCAGGGAGGTGAGGGTGAGCATCTCACCATCCAGGAAGAAGGTCGGGGTGCCCCTCACGCCCAGCGCGGTCCCGTCGGCCACGTCCACCTCGACCCGGGCGCGGGTGGCCGGGTCGGCCACCGCCTTGTCGTAGGCGGCCATGTCCAGACCCAACTCCTCGGCGTAGCCGCGGAACACCGCGCTCTTGTCCTCGGTGGCCTCGCCCCAGTCGGCCTGGGTCTCGAACATCCGCTGGTACATCGCCTCATACTGTCCCTGCTGGGCGGCGGCCTCCACGGCCACGGCCGCGGGCATTGCGTTGCGATGGCCGGGCAGCGGGAAATAGCGGTTCACGAAGGTCACCGTGTCGGCGTACTCGGCCCGCAGTTCCTCCACGACCGGATAGGCCGCCCCGCAGCCCTCGCACTCGAAGTCCAGGAACTCCACCAGCACGGCCTGCTCGTTCGGGGCCTTGGACAGCACCCGGCTGTCCGGGCGCACCACCGGAGCGGCCTCCGAGGCCGCGGTCTGCCCGGGCCCGGCGGAAGCGGTCTGCCCGGCCCCCTGCGGGGCGGCATCACGGGCGCCGCTGACGGCCACCGCCCCGACGATGAGCCCGGCGACCACCACGGCGACCAGCACGACCCAGACGATGGTCTTGGCCTTGCGGGACGTCGTGCCCGGGGTTGACGAGTTAGAGGGGGTGGGATTGCGGGTCGGTGTGCTCACAAGGAGGTCCAATCTGGTGGTGGCAGGAATCGCGGGCAGTGCAGGTCAGGGTCGGGATCAGGCGGGTCGCGGGTGGGGGTCAGTGGTGGTGGGCCGAGAGCACGGGAGTGTCGGAGTCGATGCGCGAGGCGTGCAGGTTGTGCACTTCCAGCACGTATGACAGCTGGCCCAGCCCGGTGCGGACCACTTCCAGGTCCAGGACCTGGAGGTGATGTCGAAGACCACGGCCAGCCAGCCCCGCCGGTCCGGCCCCGGCCGGGCAGGGGTATGTTCGTGTCCGCTCACACCAGCGTCTCTTTCCCTCGATGGGCCCTCCCCTAATCTCGTCAGTCTGACCGGGGATGCTGGAAACATCCTCAGTGCGCCCCGCAGGCGCAGGCAGTGCGGCGCTCGACCGTGAAGGGCGTGGGGGCCAGAGGCGGGGTGCTCATGCGCAGGTGCACCCTCCGGCGGAGCAGCAGTCCGGGTCGATGGCCACGGTCAGCTCCAGCAACTCCCCCAGGGCCTGGCCCAGTCGGGAGTCGGCCAGGGTGTACCAGACGTGGCGGCCCTGGGCGGTCGTGGCCACCAGCCCGCAGCCGCGCAGGCAGGCCAGCTGGTTGGACATCACCTGCTTGGAGACCCCCAGCTCCTGAGCCAGCTGGGAAGGCCGGGCCGAGCCGGCACGCAGGATCAACAGGATCCGGGTCCGGGTGTCATCCGCCAGGGCATGGCCCAGCCGGGACAACGCCGAGACATGCGTGAGGACCGTGGTGCTCATACCCAAAATGGTACAGAAGAATTTGTACCATCGCCGGTGGCGCCCCACGGGCGACTGGGCTTCGAAGCAGACATGGCCGGGGGCTGCTACAACTCCGAGGTGGGTTTGGGGGTCGGGTTCCACATCGTCCCCAGCAGCAGGGCGATGATCCCGGTGGTAACGAAGACGTCGGCGAGATTGAAGGTGGGGAACCAGCTGGTGTGCAGATAGTCCACCACCCCCGCCCCGTCGAGCCGGTCGAGGAAGTTGCCCAGGGCCCCGCCGAGCACCACGGCGCCTCCGGCGCGGGAGAGCGCGGTGAGGGTGGGAACCGAGGACCACAGATACCAGATCAGCCCGGCGGTGATCAGCCCGGTACCGGTGATGATGACCCAGGAGGGCAAAGCGGCGCCCAGGCTGAACGCCACCCCGGAGTTGTAGTACAGACGCAGATTGACCGGCCCCAACTCCACCGTCTTCCCGCCCGAGAGCCCGGCGACCGCGGCGGCCTTGACCACCAGGTCCACTGCGGCCAGCACAAGGGCCGTCAGGAGCAGGGAGATCCTGGCCCGCCGCAGACCGCGGGCCGGGGTCCCGACCGGGCGGGCCGGGGCAGTGCTCATGCGGTTGACTTCCCGGCCGCTATGGACGGGCCCGGACCGCGCCGGGGCAGCATCGCGCCCGCGTTGCTTGTGATCGTCATGGCGCGATATTAGCGCAATGGGTGATCCCCGGGCCGGCACTCCCGCCATCCACCACCCATGGCGCCCTGAGGCACCCGCCCCGACGGCCTGTGGAGGTGACATACAAAAACGGGCCCTGCGATTGCTGCTCGATGCGCGTGCCGCCCGCAAGGGCGGCCCCCAGGCCCTGGTCCGCCGGCGACGAGACCGCCTGGCGGTGATGGTGGCGCACGCCCGGACCTGCCCCCTGTGTTACCGCCGCCGCTACCAGCGGTTCCCGGCCCGCATCACCGACCCGCAGGTGCTGCCGAGTCCCACCCAGGCCGAGTTGATGACCAACTTCAAGTGGGTGACCGATCCGGTTCTCATCCTGGCCGACGTCCGGGCTTCGTGGCCGCCAGCTCGGACACCACCGGGGCTTGGGGGCTGTACCTGCTCGACGGCCGGTCCCTGGCCGTGACCGCTGCGATGGCCGGGCGGATGATCCACGACTGGCTCGCTCCGGCCGACCTGCTGCGCATCCTGACCCGGAGCGGGCATCTGGCCGTGGTGGCCGCCACCGGCGGGCACCACGCGTCCGGGGCAGTGCCCGCGGGGCTGCACCGGGGTCGGCCACCGCCCGCATCGGCACCTTCTCGGTGCACGACCCCTGACCACAGCTGGTGGAACAGCTCAACGCCTTCGGCCCGGCCGTGCTGGCCCCTTACGCCACCACCGGGGAGCTACTGAGATTCGAACAGGAAGCGGGCCGGCTGGACACATCCACCCGGGGTTGGTGATGCTCGCAGCCGAGGACGGATACGCCCGTACCGCCCGGCCTGCGCAGCCACGGTGCGCCACAGCTACGCCGCCACTGACTGCCCCTTCCTGAGCTACAACTGCACCGAGGGCTGGCTGCGTATCAACGGCGACCGGGTGTTCCTGGAGCCGGTAGCTGCCGACCACGCGCCCGTATCCGACGGGCAGCGCTCACACCGTGTTGGTGAACAATCTGGCCAACCTTGTGCAGCCGATCCTGCGTTACGACCTCGCTGAGAGTGTGCTGGTCCGCCCCGACCCCTGCCCCTGCGCCAACCCGTTACCAACCCTGCCGCGCCGCGGTCCGTCTGACCGGTCACCGTTTGAACGGGGACACGGGGGCGGCTGACCGCATTGCTATGATCGGTAGATGGCGATGATCTCTGACCGTGTCGGGCCCAACCTGGATCCGGCTGCGGCCCTATTCCATTCCCTGGGGGACCCTAGGCGCCTGGCCATCATGCAACGGATGACCCTGGGGGAGGTCCGCGTCGGGGATCTCGCCGGGGACCTGGGCCTGGCCCAGTCCACCGTCTCGGGTCATGTGGCGTGCCTGCGTGACTGCGGGCTCGTGCAGGGCCGCACCCAGGGGCGCAGCGTGTACTACTCCCTGGCCCGTCCGGAGCTGATGAACCTGCTCGCCGCCGCCGACGCCCTCCTGGCCGCCACCGGCAGCGCGGTGACCCTGTGCCCGAGCTACGGCATTGCTGCCCGACAGCACCGTCAGGACCACGCCACCACCCGGTGACCACCACCAACCCAGCTGTGCTGCTGCACTGCGCCCGCAGCAGTGACGCGCCTGCGGTGGGCCGCCGGTCCCACCGGTGAACCCCACTCCCCCTATCTTTGGAGATTGTCCGTCGTGCCCCGTCCTTCCACCCTGCCCCCTTCGATGACGAGGTCCGGGGCCGTTCTCCGCCGACGCCCCCATGGCGTCTGTGCCGACCCGATGGGCCGCACCAACGGACGGGGGCCGGTGTGAGCATCGGGAACTACTTCGCCGAGATGGTCAACTCCGGGGCGCTGCTCATCGCCGCCCCGCTGGCGATGATCGCCGGGATCGTCTCGTTTTTGTCCCCGTGCATCCTGCCGCTGGTGCCGGGTTATTTGGGCTACGTCTCCGGGCTGTCCAACCCCACCCACCCGGACAACCGCCGCCGGGTGCTGACCGGGGTCGGGCTGTTCATCCTGGGTTTCGCCGCGGTCTTCACCCTCTACGGGGCCGCCTTCGGTACCATCGGGCACTGGCTGGTGCGCTGGCAGGACCCGATGATCCGCGTCCTGGGCGTGCTGGTGATCGTCATGGGCCTGGTCATGGTCGGCAAGTTCTCCCTTCTTCAGCGCACCGTGAAGCCGACCGTGGCTCCGCGGACCGGGTTGGCCGGGGCCCCGCTGCTCGGGGTGGTGTTCGGCCTGGGCTGGACCCCCTGCATGGGCCCGACCCTGAGCGCGGTGCTGGCGTTGAGCACCACCACCGGGGACCCCTGGCGCGGGGCGCTGCTGGGCTTCGTGTACTGCCTGGGGCTGGGCATCCCGTTCCTGCTGGCCGCGGCCGGCATCAACTGGGTCACCACCACGCTGGCCTATATCCGCCGCAATATCCGGGTGTTCAACATCATCGGGGGCTGTCTACTCGTGCTCGTCGGTGTCCTGATGGTCTCCGGGCTGTGGATGCTGTGGATGTACCAGCTGCAAAACCTGGCCGGCACCTTCACCACCCCCGTCTAGGACCGAACGACCCCACCGGCATGGATCCGGAGACCTGCCCCGCGGGACATTGACACCGAAAGGCCCATATCTCTTACGCACTGACCCCCGCGGCACCGCCGCAACCCCGTCCACGCCGGAACACCGGCGTGGACGTGCTGCGTATCGTCTCGATCGTCGCCGTGGTCGCCGGCCACGCCTACGGGCCGCGGCTTCCCGGCGGGGAGTACCTGGAGATCTGGCGGATGCCGCTGTTCTTCTTCCTCACCGGCTACTTCTGGACCCGAGGACGCCCCTTCGAGCTCGAGCTCCGGGCCCGCTGGAAGAACCTTGCGGTGCCGTACCTGGTCTGGGCCGTGATCATGAGCGTGGCCGCCTGGGCGTGGACCCGAGACGCCCCCGACGGGTTCTGGCCACTGATGGCCACCGGTTGGTATGGCGGCTCGGACCAGGCCCCGCCGTGGTGGGCGTTCTGGTTTATTTCCGTGCTGTTCTTCGTTACTGTGCTGCGCCGCTGGTTGGAACGGTTCCCAGCGTGGGTGGCCTGGGCGGTCTCGGTGGTCGGACTCGTCCTGGCTCTGCTCCCGGACTCCCTGCTGGGCCGCACCCCGCTGGGGCTTGGGCTGGCTTTGCCGTGCCTGTTCTTCGTGCTGGCCGGCGAATGGTTCCGCTGCGGTGTCCTGCCCCGGATCCAGGGCAACCGGGCCCTGATCGGGGCCGGTTGCGTCGGCGTCGGGCTGCTGGCCGTCCGGCTCGGGGTGGAACCGCTGAACATCAAGTTCGCCGGCTTCGGCACCTTCCTGCTCACCCCGGTAGTGGGCGCCCTGACCGCCGCCGGCCTCGTGCTGATCTTCAGCACCGTGGTGGACCGGATCGTGCGAGGGTTGTCCCGGCCGGTCAGCGCCGTGGTGCGCACCGGCACCGTGGTGGTCCTCTTCCACGGGTGGGCTCTGGAAACCCTCGTGAACGTCGGTATTCTGCACGACGGCGCCAAGCTCGTCCTCACCGTGCTGATCAGTTGGGCGGTGGGGATGGCCATCAACGCCACCCCGCTGTCCCCGGTACTGGCCGGGGTGCCCACCCCGCTGTGGTGGACGCCCTGGCGGGCACGGCGCCAGGAGTACTCCGCGATCGGTAGAGCCCTGCCTCACCTTGAGGACAAGAACGACGCGGAGCGAAGCGTCTCTGCAGCGCGCTGAGCTCGGGGCATGACCGGTACTGGCGGGGTCCTCCTCTGTCCAGTTGGCCGCGGCCGGGGATCAGGAGGGTCACCGCCGCGCTGAGCTACATCCGCCGCAACATCCGGGTGTTCAACATCCTCGGCGGCTCCCTGCTGGTGTTCGTCGGGGTCCTGAGGGTCTCCGGGCTGTGGATGCCGGGGATGATGTGGATGGACCAACTGCAGAACCTGGCCGGCACCTTCACCACCCCCGTCTAGACCACGCCCGCACCCCACCGGCCCGGTCGCCGTGTGGCAACCGGGCCGGTGGGGCATGGACGAGCGGGCAGTGCGTGGCCGAGGGCCGGCGCGGTCAGAGGCCGAAGGCCCCGCCGCTGATGAGGATGAAGACGCCCAGGCCAATCAGCACGATGGGGAACAGGATGTGCTCCCAGCGTTCCAACACCTCGGCGATGGGTCGGCGGGTGGCGACGAACTTGGCCAGGCCCACCAGCACTCCCACCAGCACCAGGAACACCACGCAGTACGCGACCACGGCGCCCGGGCCCACGCTGAGGAAGACCGGGACGTAGACGCCGATATTGTCCCCGCCGTTGGCGAAGGTCACCCCGGCCACGGTCCAGGCGGCGACGTTCTTGCCCTCAATCTTGGCCTCGTCATCATCGTCGTCGTCCCCGCGCCAGGTCTGCCAGGCCGCCCACAATCCCAGGCCCAGCGGGATGAGCCCGAAGTACGGGATGACCTCCGGGGGCAGGAACGCCTCCGCGCCCAGCGAGACGAGCACGGCCGCACCCAGGATCCCGACAAACCCGAGGTACTGGCCGACCAGGATCCGGGCGGTGGTCCCGCGCTGGCCCGCGCCGCGGCCGAAGAATAACGAGAGCACGATGATGTCATCGATGTTCGTGACCAAAAACAGACCGACCGCCTGCAGGATCGAGGACAGGATCACGCACCCACCCCCGGGCGGCAGCAGCCGGGCACCGAGCACACAGGGTCCAGGCACGGGGTGCTCTCATCCACGGCCAGGGTGATATCGACCAGCGCGGTCAGCGCCCGCGCTAGGTGCGCATCGGCAATCTCATACCGGGTCTGGCGGCCCTCGGACACGGCGACCGCGATCCCGCAGTCCCGCAGGCACGCCAGATGGTTCGACACATTCGACCGGGTCAGTTCCAGGTCCCGGGCCAGCTCGGCCGGATAGGCCGGGCCCTGCAGCAGGGTCAACAGGATTCGGGACCGGGTTGGGTCGGCCATCGCCCGCCCCAACCGGTTCATCACCTCCACAAGAGAGGAAAGAGTCAGCATATACTGAACCTTACAGTCTTCACTGAACTCTTCGAGGCTGGCTGACCTCAACGGACATTTCTCGGCCACCAGGCCCGCGCAGAGCGCCACGCAGCCCTCCATGGTGTTGTAACCCTGCGGCCACTGGGCCGGGGTCAGCCCACGGCCGGTGAGCCGCTTCATGTCCACTGCGGCCGGGGTGGCAGCTGCGCCGTCCGCGGTCGCCTTGCAGGCGAGAGAACAGGATGCCCCTCGCCCCGAGGACCACCGGCAGGTCTCCGGCCCGGCAGTCAGTGGCGGATCGATAGGGCCGGTGATACGCACGCCCAGGGATGTCATGCCCGGGTTTCTCGCTGTCCGGCCAACCGCCAGGGGCGCCCCGGGGACGGGGGATCCGTCGAGCGTGTCCCGACAGGGGCACCCGGACTCCGGCACAGTCCATGAGGCCCTGGGCCGGTGGTCGGTTGCCAGGGAACTTTCAGCCGCTGTGCGGGTGGGACCCACAATGCGGTCCTATGCTGGTGGCATCTCCTCAAGGCAGAAGAGATGCTGACTAGGGGCCCCGGGGCCGGTACGCGGTTTGATCCTTTTCTCGCGGCCGGGCTGATCCCCGGGGCCCCGTTTTGTCCGGGTTCACGCGCGGTACCCTGCCCGTGAGGACCCCTGAGCCCAGCGTTGTCAACAAACTGCCTTCTGCAGGGCCCTGGGGCGAGCCGCCCTTCACGCCGATGAGCCGGGAACGGCCTCCGCCCGCGGGGCGTGGGAGACTGGGACGATGACAGTGGAGGCTCTCTGTACCGATGGGTGAGCGCAGTATGGACGGGCCGGTGTGGATCCCCACGGAGCCTCCCAGCATGGAGAACTTCCTGGCGCCCACGCTGCAGCCGATCCCGCTGATCCCTGCCATCGCCGTGGTGCTGGGCGTGCTGTACCTGGCCGGCGCGGTGCGGTTGTGGAGCGCGCGGCGGCGGTGGCCAGTGTGGAGAACCCTGTGTTTCGTGGTTGGGTGCGCCGCGATCGCGGTGACGATGGGCGCTGGCATCGAGGGTTATGGGCTGAAGATGTTCTCGGTGTTTATCTTCCAGCAACTGACCTTGATGATGGCCATTCCCCCGCTGCTGGTGTTGGGCAGTCCGGGCACCTTGTTGTTGCGGGCCACCCCCCACCGCGGGCCGGGCACGGCGGTGCTGCGATGGGCCCATGCCGGTTTGCGGTCCCGATGGGGCCGGATCGTCCTGCACCCGGGTTTCACCATCCCGCTGTTTTTGATCACGTACTACGGGATCTATCTCAGTGGCCTGGACGACCGGTTATTGCCCACCTGGTACGGCCACACGGGGCTGGAGCTGTTGTTCCTGGCCGCGGGGGTCCTGTTCACCGTCCCGCTGCTCTCCAGTGATCCGTTGCCGGCCAAGCAGGGTTATGGTGGGCGCCTGCTGGACGTGGCCATCGAGATGCCGTTGCATGCCTTCTTCGGGGTGGTCCTGATGATGGCCACCACCCCGATCGTGGAGTTCTTCGCCACTCCGCCGGCCAGCTGGGACCTGGACCCGATGGTCGACCAGAAGGTCGCCGGCGGGCTGGCCTGGGCTTATGGTGAGTTGCCGACCGTGCTGATCCTGGTGTTTATCGCGCACCAATGGTTCCGCGCCGATACCCGCCAGGCCCGCCGGGCCGACGCCGAGGCCGACCTGCATGGCACCCCGGAGCTGGATGCGTACAACGCCTACCTTGAACAACTCGCCACCGAAACGCCCTCCGGCACCTCCCGGTGACCACCGCCTCCGGCCCTCCCCTAGGGGCAGCACTACTACCCCGATGCACCACAGGTCACACCTGACGGCGCAGGCGGGCACCGTTGGTAGGCTGGGGGCGTTTTCTACAGGAGGTAGAAGTTGTTGCGTCCATACGCTGCCCGGCCCACCGTGCCCATCCTGGCCGTGCTGGCCGCCCTGGTGCTGGCCCTGTTGGGGCCACTCTCTCCGGCCGCGGCCCATGATGTCGTGACCGGCACGAATCCCTCCGACGGGCAGGCCCTGGAGACGGCGCCGGAGGCCATCGAGGTCTCCTTCAGCAACACCCCGCTCGCCCTGGGCGCGGTGATCCTGGTCGAGGACGCCCAGGGCGCGGACTGGACCACCGGGGAGGTGCAAATCGACGGGAACAGCGCCGCCCAACCACTGCGGCCCGACGCCCCGGCCGGAGAGTACACGGTGACATGGCGGGTGGTGTCCTCGGATTCCCATCCGATCGAGGGCAGCTTCGACTTCACCGTGACCGGGACGGAAGCCCCAGCGTCACCGTCCGGCGCCCCGGTCACCGCGCCGGCCCAGCCGGTGCCCACCGCCTCGGAGCCCTCGCAGGCCGAGCCCACCGCCGAGACCGGCGCCGAGCAGCCGGGCGCCGAGGAGCCCGCTTCGGGGTTCCCGGTCGGCTTCGTGATCGTCCTGGCGGCCATCCTGGCGCTGGCGCTGGTGATCGTCGTCGCGACCCTGCTGGCGCGCCGCCGCGCGGGTGCCACGGGCACCGAGTGAGCACCCGGTGAGCACCGCCGGCCCACCGGTGCCGGCCCCGATGGGCCCACCGCCAGCACCGGACGTCCCGAACAGCGCCGCTGCCTCTGACCGGCCGGGACGGTCGACGCCCTGGCTGGTGGCCGCGTTCATCCTGGCCGCGGCCACCGTCGTGGCCAGCGCTGCGTACACCGGGGCCCTCGCCGAACGAGAGGCCCTGGACCCGGGGGCCCTGGCCCGGTGGGTGCTGCCGATCGCGGTGACCGTGCACCACCTGGCGCTGGCCGTGGTGGTGGGCTGCCTGCTGTTTGCGGCCACCGTCCTGCCGCCCCGGCGCGCCGACACCCCGGTCCTCGGGGGCCGGCAGGGCGCCCGCGACTCCCATCCGGCGTCCACCCGGGTCATGACCGCCGCCTCGGCCGTGTCCGTACTCTGGGCGCTGTCAGCGGTGCTCGTCCTGGTGTTCACCTATGCCGATCTGTCCGGCCAACCGGTGTCGAGCAGCGAGGCTTTTGCCCGGGAGCTGGTGTACTTCGTCACCGACCTGGTCGTGGGCCAGGCGTGGGCCACCGTCGTGGTGATCGCCTTCGTCGTGTCCACCCTGACCTTCCTCGTCCGGTCCCCGGCCGGGCTGGGCGCCACGGCCCTGCTGGCCGCGGCGGCGGCCATCCCGATCTCCCTGGTCGGCCACGCCGCCGGCAGCGACGATCATTATGCCGGCGTCGGGGCCCTGGTCGTGCACTGGCTCGGGGTGCTGGTCTGGGTGGGCGGAGTCGCCGCCCTGACGGTGATCGCCCCCACGCTTAACCCCTCCCGGGTCGGAACCGATGCCCCCGGCGGTGACCGGTTGGCCAGGACCGTCCTGGAACGCTTCTCGGCCCTGGCTGGGGTGGCGTTCTTCCTGGTGCTGGCCTCCGGGGTGGTGAACTCCGTCTTGCGTCTGGGCTCATGGGAGGGACTGGTCAGCCCGTACGGGCAGTTGGTCCTGCTCAAGGCGGCCGCGACAGTGCTGCTCGGGGCCATCGGCCTGGGCCACCGCCGGTGGGCCATCGCCCGGCTCGGCACCGTCCCGGCCGACCGGACCGCCTGGCGGCTGGTGGTGGCCGAGCTGGGCATCATGGCCGGCATCATCGGGGTCACCGCCGCCCTGGGGCGCACCGCCCCCCCGGTCCCGCAGGAGATCAAACCGGCGGCCACCCCGGCCCAGATCCTCACCGGCTACCTGTTGCCCCCCGAACTGACCTGGGAGAAGTGGCTCACCGAATGGCGGTGGGACTGGCTCTGGGTTGCGGCCACCGTCGCCGCCGCCGCCGTCTACCTCCTCGGAGTGCGTCAGGCCCACACCTGGGCCTGGCCGCGGACCGCCAGTTGGCTGACCGGGTTAGGTCTGCTGCTCTACGTCACCTGCTCGGCGCCGACGATCTACGGCATGGTGCTCTACAGCGCCCACACCCTGATGCTGCTCGCCTTGGCCGTGCTCGTTCCGCTGCTGCTGACGCTCGGCGCGCCCCTGCAGCTGGTCGCTGCGACCGTGCCTCGACGCACCGACGGCAGCCGGGGCCCCCGGGAATGGTTGGACGCGGCCCGCCCCGCGTTGTCGGCCCCGGCCCTCAGCGCCGCGGTACTGGCCGTCTCGCTCGGGCTGCTCTACTACACACCACTCTTTCGCCTGGTGCTGGACTACTGGCTCGTGCACCAGGTGGCGAACCTGTACTTCCTCGGGGTGGGGTTCTGCTTCATGACCGCGGTGCTGGGGCCCTCCGACGGGCGTCCGGCGTCGCGAGCCGCCCGGATTCGCACCGCGGCGGTCCTGACCGCCGCACTGCTGATTTGGGCCGTGGTGCTGGCCGCCGGTGTCCTGCCGGTGCTAGAACCGGACTGGTTCGTCGGCATGGCGCGCACCTGGGGGCCACCGGTCACCCTGGACCAGCAATTGGCCGGCATCTCGGTGCTGACGGCCGGGTTCGCTCCGATGGCCTTCCTGCTCACCGCATTGATTCTGTCCCGGCCGGATGCGCCCACCGGGCGCCCACGAACCGGGACCTCGCGCCCCGCCCCATCCGACGTGGCAACCTGAACCTGACCGAGACCTCACCCTGATGCCGCTGCCACCCTAGCGGGGGTCCGTGCCGCGGTGGTGCGGGCCCGGGTGTCGCTTGCCCCGAGAGCGACACCCGGGCCCGCCATCCGGCAGGTGCCGCCCCGGTTAGGCCGCCGGCACCTGTTGGCCGGTGGGCGCGGCGGCGCGGCCAGCGGGCTGGGCGGTGGGCCTGCGGGGGGTGCGGGCGGCGCGCAGGCCGTTGGCGATGACGATCACTTCGGCCACCTCGTGGACCAGCACGACGGCCGCCAGTCCCAGCACGCCGGTGATGGCCAGCGGCAGCAGGATGATGATGATCAGCAGCGACAGGACGATGTTCTGGTTGATGATCGCCCGGCCGCGGCGGGCGTGGGCCAGGGCCTGCGGGATCAGCCGGAGGTCGTGGCCGGTGAAGGCGACGTCCGCGGACTCGATCGCGGCATCGGAGCCGGTGGCGCCCATCGCGATCCCCACGGTTGCCCCGGCCAGGGCCGGGGCGTCGTTGATGCCGTCACCGATCATGGCCGTGGGCCGGGTGCGGGCCAGCTCGGTGACGAGGCGGGCCTTGTCCTCGGGGCGCAATTCGGCGCGCACATCCTCGATGCCGGCCAGGCGCCCCAGGGCGTGCGCGGTCCGGGCGTTGTCCCCGGTGAGCATGGTGATGTGCATCCCGTGAGCGTCCAGGGTGCGCACGACCTCGGGGACCTCGGGGCGCAGTTCATCGCGGACCCCGATCGCGCCCACCACTGTGCCGTCCCGGGTCACCAGCACACAGGTCTGGCCGTCCGCCTCCAGAGCTTCTACTCGGGGCCCGAGCGGGCCGGGGTCGATCCATCGGGGGCTGCCGACCGTGATCGGACGCCCGGCGACTGTGCCGGTGAGGCCGTGACCGGCCTGCTCGGACACGGCCTGGGCCGCAGTGGCAGTGGGGGCAGCGGCGGTGATGGCGGCCGCCAGGGGGTGGGTGCTGTGCTGCTCGAGTGCGGCCGCCCAGGCCAACACCTGGTCCTCGGTGTTCCCGTCGCTGGTGATCACGGTGGTCACGGTCGGGGCGTTGCGGGTCAGGGTTCCGGTCTTGTCCACGGCCAGGTGCCGGATGCCGCCGAGGCGTTCGAAGGCGGCACCGGACTTGATGATCACCCCGAACTTGCTGCCCGCGCCGATCGCGGAGACCACGGTCACCGGCACCGCGATGGCCAGGGCACACGGCGAGGCGGCCACCAGCACCACCAGGGCCCGGGTGATCCACAACTCCGGGTCACCGACCAGCGATCCGATCACCCCGACCAGCACGGCCAGGATCATCACCCCGGGCACCAGCGGCCGGGCGATCCGGTCCGCCAACCGGGCCCGGTCTCCCTTCTGCGCCTGGGCCTGTTCGACCAGCTCCACGATCGTGGTCAGCGAGTTGTCCGTCCCACCGGCGGTGGTCTGGATCTGCAGGGCCCCGGCGGTGTTGATCGCCCCGGCCGACACCGCCTCCCCCGGGCCGACCTCCACCGGGATCGACTCCCCGGTGATCGCCGAGGTGTCCAGGCTGCTGCGCCCGGTCCGCACGATGCCATCCGTGGCGACCCTCTCCCCGGGCCGCACCAGCAACACCTGACCGACCGTGAGCTCTCTGGCCGGGATCACCGCCGGTGCGCCGTCGCGCAGCACCGTGGCGGTCTCCGGCACCAGCTTCAGCAGGGCGCGCAACCCACCGCGGGCCCGGTCCATCGCCTTGTCCTCCAGGGCCTCGGCGATCGAGTACAAAAACGCCAGCGCCGCGGCCTCCTCGACATAGCCCAGGATCACCGCCCCGACCGCACTGATCGTCATCAGCAATCCGATGCCGACCCTGCCCTTCGTGAACAGGTTGCGCATCGCCCCGGGCACGAACGTGGACGCGCCCAGCACCAACCCGATCCAGAACACGACCAGCGCGGCCGTCGGGGCGGAGGACCACTCCAGGATCAGGCCGGTCAGGAACGCGACCCCGGAGAGCACCGGGATCAGGATGCCCCGATCACGCCACCACGGGGCCTGCACCTCGTTCGCCTCGTTGCTCACTGCTGGCGTCGGGGAGGGTTCTTCGCAGCCACACGCCGAACTCACAACGCGCCCTCCCGTCCGGAGCAGCACCCGGCAACGGTGCAGGCCGGATCCAGGCACGGCACGGTCTCATCGACCGCGAGGGTCACCTCCACCAACGCGGTCAGCGCCGCCGCCAGGTGCGGATCGACGATCTCATACCGGGTCTGCCGGCCCTCCGGCTCCGCCGCGACTAACCCGCACCCGCGCAGACAGGCCAGATGGTTCGACACATTCGTGCGCGTCAACCCCAGCTCGCGGGCGAGCCGGGCCGGATACCCGGGCGCCTCCAACAGGGACAGCAGGATGCGCGATCGCGTGGGATCGGCCATCGCCCGACCCAACCGGTTCATCACGTCCACGCGCGAAGCAATAGTCAGCATGCGCTGACTATACAGCACGTGATGACCTTACCGTGGTCGATGGCGGTGAGGCGTCCACCCCGGGCGCGAAGGGATCGACCGCCCCGCGAGCCCTCCGGACCTCTCGGGGCGAGCTGGCGCTGAGACCCCGGCCCGGTTCGATGTGACCGGTGCCCCTTCTTTGTTCTTAGGAGGGCAGGCCGGCGTAGGAGTGCAGTCCGGGGAAGTAGGTGTTGACGATGGTGAAGTTGAAGACGATGCAGGCGTAGCCGATGATCGAGAGCCAGGCGGCGCGTTCCCCGGTCCAGCCGCGGGTGGCGCGGGCGTGCAGGTAACCGGCGTAGATCACCCAAATGACGAAGGTCCAGACCTCCTTGGTGTCCCAACCCCAGTACCGGCCCCAGGAGGCCTCGGCCCAGATGGCCCCGGCGATCAGGGTGAAGGTCCACATCACGAAGCCCACGGCGTTGATCCGGTAGGCCCAGTTCTCCAGGCTCAGCGCCGAAGGCACCAGCCGCATGAAGGCCCACCCCGGGGTAGTGCCGGCCCGGGCCTTGGCCTCGCGGCGGTGCTGGATGAGCTGGAGCACGCTCATCGCGAAGGTCAGGGTGAACAGCGCCGAGGCCAGCACGGCGATCGAGACGTGGATGACGATCCACGGGGACTGCAGGGCCGGCTGCAGGTGCGCGATGGGCGTGGGGAAGCCGATCGTGGCCGCGGCCATCATGATCACCACGAGCCCGGTCACGAAGGTGCCCAGGAAGCGGAGATCCTTGCGGATCAGGAACAGCAGGTAGACCACGGCGACCAGCATCGCCCCGGTGGTGCAGAACTCGTACATGTTGCCCCAGGGCACCCGGGACGCGGCCACGGCGCGGGCGATGACGGCGAAGGCGTGCAGGGCGGCGGCGATGACCATCAGGGCCACCGCGACGTTGGCCACCGGGCGGGCGGTGGTGCCCAGGTAGTCCATGTCCTCATCCACCAGCTCACCCCCACCCGCACCGGTGCCGTTCGTGTGGGCGCCGGGTACCGCCCGTGGGCCCGTAGTCCGGGCCGAACCCCCCACGCCGGCGCCCACCAAATGCTCCCGCCGCGCCACAGATTCGGCGGCGTCGGCGGTGTCGGCGGTGTCCTGTTGTCGTTCTCGTTCTCGGGCCAGTTCGGTCTCCAGTGCGCGGATGGTCTTGGAGGAGGTGGCCAAATCCAGGGCGAACAGGATGAAGGCGACGGCGTAGATCAGCGCGGCGATCAGCATGAACAGGTCGCTGTAGCTGGCCAGCTGCAGGTTGATGGACGGCATGGGTTACTCCGGTCGGTTCTGGACGGGCCCGGCGGGGCCGTCCGGGGTGGCGCCGGGGCTCCCGGCAGGGGCTGAGGCAGTGGTGAACGATGTGTCGGAGGTCGTGCCGGAGGAGGTGGTGGAGGACGAGGACGGCCCGGGCTCCTGTGGCGCGGTAACCGGCCAGAGCTGTTCGAACTTCCGGCGCAGGGCCAGGTTCTCCTGGCGCAACCCGAAGTCTTCGCCGCGGGCCAGCAGCCCGTATTCGACCATGGTGGACCCGTCGGGGCCGGTGGTGCCCCGGACCCAGACCCGGCGGCGGCGCACGAACAGGCTCACGGCCAGGGCTATCAGGGCCAGCACGGCAAACACACCCACGCCCCACTTGCCCGGGTCGTAGAGGATGTCCAGGCCGACATAGGGCTTGACCCCGTCGAAGCTGATGGAGCCCTTGCCCTGGGGCAGCTCATAGGACTCCCCCACCGACAAGGTGATGCCCCCGGAGTCGAGGTTGCGGGAGTTCAGCTCGGTGAGGTTCTCGGTGTCCAGCACGTACACGTTCTGCGGTTTCCCCTCGTCCAGGCCGAGGTCGCCGTAGTAGGCGTTCAGGTTCAGCTCGGGCTTGTACAGGTCCGGGTCGATCGAGATCGCCACCCCGTCCTCACCGGTGTAGGCGGTGGGCAGGAAGAACCCGACGAAGCCGAGCTGATCGGGTTGGGCGTCGGGGACCTTGATGGTCAGCAGCGAGGTGTACACCTCGTCCTGGACCTGGCCGACCACCGGCCCCTGGAAGGCGATGTCCCCATTGCCGTCCCGCACGGTGACCTCCGGGGCGTAGCCGTTGCCCACCAGGTAGACCCGGGTGTCGCCGAACGCCAGCGGGTGGTTGACCTTCAGGATCCGCTCCTCCGGCTCGCCAGTGGTGCCATCCTGGACCTCCATGACCGCGGTGAAGTCCAGCGGCTGGCCGTAGTGCGTCTCCGACTCCCGGTCGAAGACCTTCTCGAAGCTCTTCAGGGACATCGAGAACGGCACCAGGCTGTCCTCGGAGAAGGCACCGCCGGGAGTGAAGGCATCGTAGGAGACGAGGGTGTTGGCGAACCCCTCTTCCCCCTCCACGAGGATTTTCTGCCCGGAGTAGCTCAACAAGCCGCCCACAGCCATGAAGGCCAGCACCCCGATCAGGGACAAGTGGAAGGCGATGTTGCCGATCTCCCGCACGTAGCCGCGCTCGGCGCCCACGGAGGCGCCGCCGTCGGGCTCCTGGCGGACCTCGATCCGGTAGCCGCGCTTGCGCAGCACCTGCGCGGCCTGCTCCACCGCCTGGGCCGGGGCGGGGCCGGTGGGCTCGAGCACGACCCGGCCATACTCCGGCAACCGGGACAGCCGGCGCGGGGTGCGCGGCGGGGCCGAGCGCAGCACCTTGGCGTGCTTGACGGCGCGCGGGAACACGCAACCGATGAGCGAGACGAACAGCAGCAGGTAGATCGCCGAGAACCAGACCGAGGAGTACACGTCGAACAGCTGGAACCGGTCCAGCCACTCCCCCAGCACCGGGTTGTCCTCCAGGTACTGGTTGACGATCTCCGGGCCGGCCGGGCGCTGCGGGAACAGCGACCCGGGCACCGCGGCCACCGCCAGCATCAGCAACAGCATCAGCGCGGTGCGCATACTCGTCAGCTGGGTCCAGGCGAACCGCAGCGTGCCGACCAAGCCCAGGGCGGGCAACTCCACGTCCTGGCGCCCGGAACCGCCGTCCGGGGCGGTAGACCCCGGTCGGGCCGGGGTACTCGCCTGGGCGGCCTCGTCTCGGGTCACCCGCACGTTGTCCTGCTGGCTCACCGCGGCCGCCTGTCCTCACTGGATTGCTTCTCCTCACGGGGGCACCGCGCCGGCACCTGCGCCGCCCGGGGGTCCCAGGCCGTGGCGGCCACCGGGGAACAGGCAGACGCCCGCAGCCTCGAACCGGCAGGGTCGGTCCCAGCGCGGGGGCCGTCCCCCGCAGTCCGGGTGGTGGTCAGGGCCATGGTCCAGACGGGCATGGGACGCTCAGGCCTGCTCGTCCAGCACGGTGGTGATCAGGGTGCGCAGCGTGGAGGGCTCGGCGATCCCCAAAATCCGGGCCGAGACCCGGCCCTGACGGTCCAACACGATCGTGGTGGGCACGGCCTGCGGCGGCACGTAGTCGGTCATCGCCAGCAGCACCTCCCCGCCCCGGTCCTCCACCGAGGGGTAGGTGATGCCGAAATTGCGTTCGAAGGCCTGCGCGGTGGCGATCGTGTCCCGGACGTTGATGCCCAGGAACTGGACGCCCTCGGGTTCGAACCGCTGGTGCAGGGCCTGCAGATCCGGGGCCTCCACCCGGCACGGGGCGCAGGCGGCGTACCAAAAGTTCAGCACCGCCGGATCCCCGGCCAAGTCCTCGGTGCCGATCGGCTTGCCGGAGAACAGGGTCGAGCTGAACTGCACCGGTGCACCGCGCTGGTCCGGGGCGACCTCCAAGACGGACCCGTCACCGGCGATGTAGTTCTTGCCATCGGCATTGCCAGCCTGCGCGGCCAGCGGATCCTCCGCCCCGCACGCCGCCAACAACGGCACGGACAGCACCCCGGCCAGGCCGGCCAACACCCTGCGTCGTCCCGGCCGACCCGACCGGCCGGGGAGGCCAGGAGTCGGGGGCTCGGGCTCACGGGAATGCTGGGCGCAGGACATGGCGTACTTCCGGTACCTCTCCATCGGGGCAGGACGTCCCCGGAATTCTACAGCCCGTAGAAGACTGGGGGAGAATCCTCACCACGACACTCGCATCGAGGCCCGGGTGACAGGCCGGGCGACATGGATGTGGCACCGCCGGCGCTGGTGGCGTCAGGGCCCCTCGGTCCACCCCCGCCCTGCTCAGTGTTCTCCCTTGTCACTGCCCGGATCGGTCTGGACGGTGTCGGGTTTGTGGGCGATGAAGCGCAAGACCCGACCGCCGAAGGAAACCTGGAGGCGGATCGGGTCGAGGCCGGCGTGATGCAGGACCGGTTCGAACGCTGCCGGTTCGATGAACCGGTGCGCCGAGCGGTCGGCCACATGCAGCCAGGCGGTGGTGCGCGAGGCGACAAGGTCGTAGCCCACGAAGACCCCGCCCGGCCGTAGAACCCGGGCCGCCTCAACTACCGCCTGTTCCCAGTGGACCACGTGGTGGAGCATGAGAAAGCTCAGCACCATGTCGAAGGACTCCTCGGCGAAGGGCAGGGCGGTGGCATCGGCCTGGCCTACCTCAACGGGCAACCGGGCGAGGCGCCGTTGCCCGGCCCGGACCATCGCCGGGTCGATATCGGTCATCGTGAGCCGCAGCCGGGGGCAGGCCGCAAGGATCGCTTCGGCCATCGCTCCGCTGCCTGCACCGACCTCGAGCACGCCCCCGGCCAGAGGCGCACCCTGAGTCGCCCAGAGAACCAGCCGCCGGGCCAGAAGACCCCACGGCGTGCTGCGACAGAACGCGGCCTCCAGGGTGGACATCCTCGGCATGTCCCCCACCTCCCAGCGCGCCGACACGGTCTGAGCCGAGACTACGTCCACGAGCACCAGCATTGACCCGGGCGGAGGCGGCGCGGCCACGGCCTGAAGCCCACGCGCCTGAACCATGTCACGGGCATCCGTAGACACGGACATCCATGGACCCCAGACGAACGGCGGATAATGAACGGATGACTGCCGCGATCGATCCCACCGCCCACACCCCCACCGCCAGCATTCCCACCGCCGCGGATCACCGCGACGGTGAGACGGCCTGTGGTGGGTGCGGCACCTCCCGCAGAGCCTTCCTGGGGCGCGGCGCGGTCATCGGTGCGGTGGGAGTGGCCACCACGGTGGGACTGACGGGCTGCACGGAGGACCTCCAGGCCGAGGCCAGCGCACCCTCCCAGCACCCCGGCGGCTCCCCCACCCCGGTCTTGGCCGCCGGGGACCTTCCGCTCGGTGGCCAGGCGTCCGTGGCCATCGACGGCCGCACCCTGCTGCTGCACCGCGAATCCCAGGACACGGTGCGTGCCTTCTCCGCCGTGTGCACCCACCAGGGGTGCACGGTGGCCCCGGGCCAGAACCGGGGCCGACCAACCTTCGCCTGCCCCTGCCACGGGTCGCACTTCGACGTGGCAACGGGAGTGCCCTACGGCGGCCCGGCCCAGAAACCGCTGACCGAGTTCACCGCCACCGTGGACGACGACATGGTGATGGTGACGATCTAGGACCAGGACGGGTCTGCCCCATGCGCGTCACCACGTGCGAACGGCGCAGCCGGTAACGGCGGCGCGGCAGCTGATCACCAGCGCCACATCGACCGGCCATGCCGCACCATGGCCTGGTGAAGGTGCGGTGCCGTTCGACCACCGGGCCTTCATCGCCGCGGCCATCGCCGCGGCGTGCGCCCCATTCTCGACCGGCTGGCGGACCGCGTCGTGTGGGCGAGCATGGCCAGGATGTGGTGCCGCTACCAGTCGATGTGCCGCCGGATCCCTAGTGCCGCGAATCGACCGCGTCGAGCATCGCGTCCTCGACCTCCTCGTCCGTGGGCCGCCCGCCGCGGCGCTTCACGGGGCGGGCACGCGGGGCCCGGTGGGCCGAGAGGTAGCCGTCGTCCTCGGTCAGCCCCAGTTCCCGGTCGTCGCGGTCGTTGACCGCGCGCTGCCGGGCCAGGTAACCCCACACGATGAAGCTCATCAGCCCGAACGTGAACCACTGCAGCGAATAGGACAGGTGCGGGCCCTCGTCCAGCGGTGGCTTCGGCGGCTGCTGCAGCGCCACGGCCGGGGCGGGGAACTCCTCCGCCAGCTGGCCGTACGCGGTGTCCGCTACCGGGTAGCCGACGCTGTCGGCGAACGCGGCCAGGTCGATCGAGGCGAGCTGGCCCTCCGGGGCGTCCCGGCCCAGGTCGGGCTCGCCGGGCTTGACCCGCACCACCACCGAAACTTCGCCCGCGGGCGGCGCCGGGACGACATCGGGACGGCCGGGGGTGGTGTCTCCGATGGGCAACCAACCGCGGTTGACCACGATCACGTCCCCGGTGTCCGCGTGGAAGGGCACGAGCACCTCGTAACCGGGCTTGCCGGCCAGCGGCCGGTTGCGCACGATCCGGGTGTCCGCCTCGAGGTACTCCCCGCGCATCTCGACCGGGGTCCACTCCTGCTCCGGTCGCACGTCCGTGAACAGCCCGGCGTTGCCGGCCAGCGGCACGACCGGCTCGTCGTAGTTAGAGAGCACCTTGTTGATCTCGGCGACGGTCTCCATGCGACGGTCCATCTGCCACTGGCCCAGCAGGGCGCAGGCGAGGGCGACGAGGGCGCAGAAGACCAGCCCACCGAGCCACTGGGGCGAGATCAGGAAGCGGTAGTCGAGGCGCCCGCGCTTGGCCGGCCGGTCCGTGAGGGTCTCAGTCAAGGGACAGTACGTTCTTCAGCAGTCCGCGGGACCGCAGGCAGAGGGCGAGCCAACCACGGGCCCAGGGCAGGCCAACCAGGTCCTGCGCCGGTCCGGGCCCGGTGTGCACGGGGGCGGGCAGGCGGCGGCTCCTCGGATCCGGATTCGGGATGTGAGGTCAACGTGGGATTGTTCCCCGGCCACGAGGAGGCCGGGAACGGGCCGACGGGCAGTACTGAATCCACGAGCCCGGTCCCTCGTGCGAGCAGGGAACTCCTCGGCGTCCTCAGCACCGTGACCGGCTCCTCCCGCGGGGTCTCCGGGCTTCGGTGAGCTGGCCCTGTCCCGAGCGGCCGGGGGGAAGTAGTGTTCACGGGCATTCAGCCGCTTTCACGCCTCGGGCCCCGGAAGGAAGCACGGGAGGCGGTGGGTTCGGGGCCGGAAGGGCCCGGTTATCGGAGGGGACGGCGGTCGGCGTCAGCGGAAATCATGGAGCGATATGGATTCCCCACCCCAGATGCCGGCGGGCCACGCGCCGGGTGACAGCCTAGCGAACCGATATGGGCAGGCCCAAAGCGATCAGCCGTCGTTCACGGCCCGCTGAGGCAGGTAGATCACCGGGGCTGCCGTGGTGATCGCGGTAGCCATCGCCGCCTGGTTCGCGCTCGGCCCCTCCCAGGACTCCCTGTCCTGGAAAAACGTCGGCCACGCCATCGAATCCCCGCCCCCGACCTCGATGACGTTCGAGGGCACCGGTGGAGCTGCCGCCCTGCTCATCATCCTTCGCACCTAGGGATCCTCCTCTGCTTCAGAGAAGGATCCTAGGCTGCGATGTCCGGGAGCGGCCAGGCGGAGGCAGGTCAACCTCCAGCTCTGGGTGCGGTCGTTATTGGCGCCGTTGATTCGGGCCCTGGTCCAGGTGTACAGCCGCAGCAACCTCGCTCACCCCACTCTCCGTCAGGGCACGGACGGGTACCGGAGAGCTCGGTCATGGACAGCCCGGCCGCGCACTCGCGATGACACGCCATGCGCGACCTGCTGAGCACGAGCGTGGGCCCTGGTCCAGGGGGCCTCGCAGACTAGCGCCAGGGCGGGAGCCGCTTGTGGAGCGGCTGCGGGTGGCACCCTTAGTAGCGGGCGGCGGTGCCCATCATGTTCCAGGGGCTGTAGTCCACGTCGGTGACGGCCACACCCATCTGCGGGTTGCGGGCATGGGCGATCTTGCCGTTGCCGATGTACATGGCCACGTGGTAGATGCCCGAGGCCGAGCCGTTGTTGGACCAGAACACCAGGTCCCCGACCCGCAGATTGTTCACGGAGACGTACTGGCGGGCGGCCACGTACTGGGCCTTGGAGTTGCGCGGCAACTTCTTGCCGGCCTGGGCGAAGGCGTTCTGGGTGAAGCCGGAGCAGTCGTACCCGGTCGGGCCGTTGCCGCCCCAGACATAGCGCACGCCCGGGTCGGCGGCCTTGGCGGTAGCCCACTGCACGGCCGAACCCCAACCGGTGCCGCTGGAAGCGGTGGTGGAGGCGGTGGTGTAGGAGGCCCGCTGGATCTCAGCAACCGATCCGGTGCTGGTCGCGGGGAACGGGGTGCTGGCGACAGACGCACGGGAGGACCCGCTAGCAGACTGAGTGGAGTCGGCCTCCCAACTCCAGGTGTTGGCGGTGGGGCCACTGGGCGCGGAGTAGGCGCCCTCATTGGCGGTAGCCGGGCCCATGCCCGCCATCGTGGTTCCCACGACGGTGGTCAGGCCGACCACGCCCATCGTGAGGGAGCGGCGGCGGTGAGAACGGCGGGCCTGCTTCTCGGCCTCGAGGCGAGCACGGCGGGTGGGGTAGGACATGGATTCCCTCAGCAGACGGTGACAGATACGACGCCCTCGACTCGGTACGAGGCTTCAGGGAGGTGCCACCCCCACGGGGGCCATCCCTTGACAGCGGTCGCCGTGACCAGAACGTTACGCAACGATACACGGCCGTTACCTATCCGCAATTCGGTGACACCGGGCGCCGCGCCGCCTCCCCGGCCCGGCCGCGGCCCGGAAACACAGGGATGGCCGGGTTTTCATCACCGGAGCCACCGCGACCGGTGGTCGTGGCGGGTGGCGATCTTCACGAAACCTTCAAGGTTCACCCCTTCGTCCGCGCCGCAGGGGTGGTCTACGGTCGATGGCCGGGCGGGCGTGTGCATCTATCCAGCGGATCGACGAAGGAGCACATCGCGACCCATCCTGTAAGCATCATGCTGGGCACCTACCCGAAGCAGCTGGGCAACATCAACCGGGCGAAACCGGCCGAGTGCATCCAGGGCCGCTCCCGACGCCCCCGGCCTGCACGGATTGTGCGGATGCGGGCCTGGTCCAAGAGATGCCCGACGGGTTGGCCACGTGCCGTACTCGCTGGACTGCACCGAGACCTGTCCGACCGCCGGCAACGTGCCGTCCCGACGCGCCAGGAGCGTCTCGGACCTGCTCGATGCCGAGGGGGCCTGCGGTGGGAATGGCAGACCTCGGCAGGTCTAGCGGCCACAGGCCGGGACGCCATCTCTACTACACTGCGTAGAAGAGAGTTCTACTCCAGCGCATTAGAACACGTGCGGGTCCCCATCTGCCTAAGGAGCGATATGCCTCGTATCACCATTGGATTCGGCGCCCTGCTTATCGCCGTCGGTGCCATCGCCTATATCGCCACGGCGTTCGCCAGTTGGACGGCGCTGATCCCGGCCTTCCTGGGGGCGGTGATCCTGGTCGCGGGCCTCATCGGGCTGAAAAGCCAGAAGATCGGCATCCACGTTGCCCTGGCCGTGGCCGTGCTGGGCCTCCTGGGCACCTCGATGAACGTCCTGCAGCTGGGTGCACTGATCGCCGGCACCGCGGAGCGTCCCACGGCCGTGCTCACCAGCGCGATCACCTTCGCCCTGCTCTTGCTCTACGTGGTGTTGGGCGCTTATTCGTTCGTGTCCGCCCGCCGCTGGAAGACCGCGGAGGCCTGACCGCCGGACCGGCCGCCACCGAGGACCGCACCTACTGTCCCTGCACGTCCCGCCCAGGGCACCGCCCCGGTGAGAGCGCTGGCGATGGCGTAGGACGACCGGCCTTCGACGCGACCGGAAATGGGATATGTCCGCCGGTGGCAGCCGCGGTGGGCTGCAGGCTGACGTGGAGGCGGGATCATGCTGCGGCCGCGGCCTGGCCACCGGTCGCCCGGGAGCCACCGCGGACGCCAGGATGCGGTCTACTCGGTGCCGTCGGTGGCGGGGCCGCTCAGGTCGCGGCTGATCTGTGGTTCGCCGGAATCCTCGAAGATGATCTGAACGTCCCGGTGGACGGTGCCATCTGGCATGGTGACGTCGGCGCGCAGCGCATTGCCGCGCCACCCCTTGTCCTCCACCGCTTCAACCCCGTATTTCTTGGCGACGTTCTCCTGGATGTTGTTCTGCGAGGTGATGTCTCCGTAGATGGCATAGGCGAGAGCGCCCAGGCCGATGACGAGGGCCCCTGCCCCCGCGAACACCTCGCGGACGGCATCCTTCGTCCGGTCCGGCCCGGCGAAGCGAGCATCCTCGTCGTCCAAGTGGGCCCGGTAACGCTTGCGGCGCCACAACCCGTGGGTGAGTACCGCCAGCCCCACGATGGCCACGAGCGTGCCGACCCATTGGGTGACGAGAGGAGTCTGGAGGTCGATCGGCGCGTACATGACTCCATTGTCTCCCGACCGCCCGCTCCGGAAGACCGCTGGTCGCACACCCCGGCACCAGCCATGCCCAGTCACCACCGTGGACTGTTCCGTGCATCAACACCTGATCTTGCTGGCCCGCAGGCACCGACCATCACCGCGGTCGAGTGCAGCGCTGACCTGCGAGAATGTCGAACCCTAGGGGCCCCGGCCCGACGGAACCGTGGAGTTTGACGCAGCGAGCAGTGGCGGGCCCGCCTCCGCCCGCCGCGGTGCTGGTGCTGAAGCTCACGCTCACCAACCTGAGCGCCCCGGCCCTCGAGCCCCCCGGCTTCGGTCATAACGGGGGGCGTCGACCGTCTCGCCCTCGCCCTTTCCAAATCGTCAGAGGTTGCTATCATCGCTCCATGACGATATACCCGATCCGGGACGAGCCCTCGGGGTTCGAGGACCGCGGCGCCTACGCGGCACTGTTCCATGCGCTGGCCGAACCGACCCGGCTGGTGCTGCTGGAACACCTGGCCACCGGTGAGCACCGGGTCCGGGACCTGGTGGACCACATGCATCTAGCACAGTCCACGGTCAGCAAGCACCTAGCGTGCCTGCGGGACTGCGGGCTGATCACGGTGCGCGCCGAGGGCCGTTCCTCGTGGTTCAGTCTGGCCGACCCGACCCGGCTGACCGATCTGATGCAGACCGCGGACGCGCTGCTGGGGACCTCCGGGGTGTCGCTGTCCCTGCGGGACCACCATGACCATGACGCACTGATCACCGAGGAGGGTTGATGGGCGCCGGACACCAGCACAGCCACAGTCACGGTCAGGTGCCGCAGCAAACCGATCGAGGGATGCGCACCCGGCTGCTGATCGCCTTCGGCCTCACCGCGGTCATCGTGCTGGCCCAGGCGGTCGGCAGCGTGGTCACCGGCAGCCTGGCCCTGCTGACCGACACCGCCCACGCCGTGAGCGACGCTTCGGGATTGCTCGTGGCGCTCATCGCCGCAACCATGATGTTGCGCCCGCCCAGCAGCGCCCGCACCTGGGGCTTTGCCCGGATCGAGGTCATCGCCGCCCTGGGGCAGGCGGCGCTGTTGCTGGTGGTCGGTACCTACGCCGCCGTCGAAGGGATCCGCCGGTTGTTCGAACCCGCGCAGGTGCCCGGCACCGAGTTGCTGGTCTTCGGGGTCATCGGGCTGATCGCCAACGTCGCGGCCATCGCGGTGCTGGCCTCCAACCGGGGGGCGAACTTCAACATGCGCGCGGCCTTTCTGGAGGTCCTCAACGACGCCCTGGGGTCTGTGGGCGTGATCGTCGCGGCCATCGTCATTAACACCACCGGCTTCCAGCAGGCGGACACCATTGCCGCCCTGTTCATCGCCGCCCTGATCGTGCCGCGCGCATTCTCGCTGCTGCGCGAGACGGTGCGGGTGCTGATGGAGTTCACCCCCAAGGGCGTGGACCTGGACGAGGTCCGCGAACACCTCCTGGCACTGGAGCACGTGCAGGACGTGCACGACCTGCACGCCTCGATGATCGGCACCGGTCTGCCGGTCATTTCCGCCCACGTCGTCGTCGACGACCGGTGTTTCGAGTCCGGACACGCCCCGCAGATCCTGGAACAGGTCCTCGCCTGCGTCAAGGAGCACTTCCCCGTCTCCTTCGACCACGCCACCATCCAACTCGAGACCACCGCCCTGCGGGACCAGGAGGCCGCCTCCGTGCGCCACGCCTGAAACACCTACCGCGCCCGGGCCCTGATGAACTCGACTCTTCCCTGCCAACACAGCGAAATTCCGGGAGCTGTCCGATAAAGGGTGTTTGGAGTCCGGCGGCCTTCATCAGTGAGGGGCTCTTTCGAACCATCCGGCGAAGGTGAAAAGCGAAGGCGTTCAGCGCTGGCTTTCATCTCATCACCCAGCGTGCCCACCCCCGCCGGCCGGAGCAAGGACCGGGTAACGAGGTACAGGCATCTCAGCGCGGCCGGCCTTCCGGGCCCGGACCAGCCCTCGTGAGAGGTTCTCGTGACCCGCCCGTGAGGCTGGTGTTGTGCCCGGCGGACGGGGGCGCCTGCCGCGAACCGGCGATGGCGGAAACCGTGTCGCGGCCCGTCCGGCGGGACCGGTCTTTAGCATTGACTTGGCGAACGTGGCCACCCTGGCGGACACCGGGACCGGCTCTCAGCTGCACCCCGCCATCGGGTTCCGCATCGGGTTCGATGTCGACGGGGCGGCGCGGATCCCCGCCGGCGCAGCGGCCGCCGCGCCCGGTGAGACCACAGTGGTCCTGAACCAGGACGCCGAGGACTTTCATCAGGTCATGGGGCACTTCATGGACCCCCTGGACTCGTTCTACCAGGTACTGGACGAGGCCACGGAAGTCGTTCATGCCGCCGACGGGCCCTTACTAGTTGGCTGGGAGCGTTGACAGGATCGGTCCAAGCGCTGCGGGATTCAACGGCGGGTTCGACGCCGGAGACTGTCAATCCCCTGTCAGTCACCGTTGGTTTCAGCTCAGTCGCATTGCCTGGGGCCTGTGGATTGTCCCCACTGCTTCCGGTTGCAACTACTCGGCACCCAGGCCTCCAAGGTGCGAAGCCTCAGACGAGTCAGGACGGGCGTGCCCACCGGACCGCTCGGGGGATCTAGTGACTGTCGAATGTCTGTACGTTCGCGGTGGCTTTCGGAGTCTCTCGGCGGTGTTCTTTGGGTGCTGGCCGACGCTGATGTGAGGTGGTTCAGATCAGGTGCAGGGTGGTGAGGCAGGTGGGCCCATCGGGGCCGGAGTTGAAGGCCGTGCTGGTGGTGGTGTCGGCGGCGATGATGGTGACGGTGCCGGTGAGGTCCCGGGGGATCCAGGCCCCGGTGAATCCGTTGGCGTAGGTGGTGGTGTCCTCTTCAGGAGGATCTGGCCGGTCTCGGTGGTCACGGTGAGGTGGATGGGGGTGTCGGTGAGCTCGCCCTGGCAGCCGCCAAGGTTGTGGTAGTAGCACTCGTGTGTCTGGGTCCGGTAGGGCGCCGCGGAGAGGTAGAACTGTCCGCCGGTGAGGGGGACGGTGACTTGGTCAGTGTCGTCGGCGAAGACCACCTGGTCGTAGCCGACGGAGCCGGTCAGGGCCAGCGGACGCGGTTGGGGAAGCTGGTCCAAGGCGGTGACGGCGTTCTCGGCGGTGGTGGCCTGGAGGCCGTGGGTGTTCAGCAGCTGCTGGGCCTTCGGTTCGATGGCGTCCGCGGCGGTGCCCGCCGTGCCGGCGGCGCTGGGCGCCGTCGAGGTTGGGGGCTGGGGAGTGCAGCCGATCAGGGCGGTGGAGCCGAGCAGCCCGAGGCCGCCGGTGAGCAGAGTTCTGCGGGTCAGGGGGCCATGGAGCCTCTCCGCCCCGGGCCAGGAGGCCGGGCCACCTACCATTGTCGGCCGGCGGCGCACCGGTCCGGTGCGGTTTGCCTTGAAGATTTGATGAAGATTCCCCGCCCCGGCGCCAGTCTGGGCCGCCGGGGCGCGGGAGCGGGTGAGACTGGAGCCATGAACTCTGGCACTGGCCCGGCGGCCAGCCGGGTGTTGGTGGTCGATGACGAGAAGCCGTTGGCGCGCATGGTGGCCACCTACCTGGAGCGGGCCGGCTATGCCGTGGCCCTCACCCACACCGGCCCCGATGCGGTCCAGGCCGCCCGCACTCACGAGCCCGACGTGATGGTCCTGGACCTGGGTTTGCCCGGGCTGGACGGGATCGAGGTGTGCCGCCGGGTGCGAGCCTTCTCCGAGTGCTACGTGCTGATGCTCACCGCCCGCGGCGATGAGCACCACAAGCTCGCTGGACTCGAGGCGGGGGCCGATGACTACATCACCAAACCCTTTAGCGTCCGCGAGCTGATCGCCCGGGTGGGGGCGGTCATGCGTCGGCCGCGCACCACGGTGGCGGCCGCCGAACCCGAACGGGCCTACGGGGACCTAGTCATCGACCGGGCCGCACACGAGGCCCGCCTGGACGGGCAGGCGGTGCGGTTGACGCGCACGGAGTTCGACCTGCTGGCCGCCTTGTCCGGGCGCCCACACCAGGCGTTCTCCCGGCGTCAGTTGATCGATATTGTCTGGGACCCGGCCTGGGTCGGCGATGAGCGACTCGTGGACGTGCACATCGGCAACCTGCGCCGCAAGCTCGATCCGGATCCGACTCGCTATATCGACACCGTGCGCGGGGTCGGCTACCGGATGGCGGAGCAGTGAGCCGCCGGCGGCGCTACCAGGGGCTGGCAGCCCGGTTCTTACTGGCACAATTGCTGGTGGTGGCGGTCAGCCTGCTGGCCGCAGTGGTCGTGGTGATGGTCGCCGGCCCGCCGATCTTCCACGAGCACCTGGTGATGGCCGGACGCAGCGAGGGCTCAGCGGAGCTGACTCACGCCGAGCAGGCCTACCGCGAGGCCAACCTCATCGTCCTGGCGGTGGCCCTGAGCACCGCCCTGGTGTGTGCCCTACTGGTGAGCGCCTGGTGCTCCCGACGCATCCGCCACCCTCTGGACCGGCTGAGCGCCGCCGCCCAGGCCATGGCCGGCGGGCGGTACGACACCCGGGTCCCGGCCATGGGCGCCGGCACCGAAGTGGAAGACCTGGCCGGTTCGTTCAACACCATGGCCGCCCGGCTTCAGCGCACCGAGGACACCCGCCGGCGGATGCTCTCGGACCTGGCCCACGAGCTACGCACCCCGGTCTCGGTGCTGAGCGTCTACCACGAGGCCCTGCAAGACGGGGTCTCCCGCTGGGACGAGCCCACCGGGGAGCTGATGGGTGATCAGTTGGCCCGACTGACCCGGCTGGTGGAGGACATCAACGACGTTTCCCGCGCCGAGGAGGGACGGATCGAGCTGGACCGCACCACCGAACCGGTGGCCGGGCTGCTGCACGCCGCCGCCGAGGCCCACCGCGAGGCCTACACCGCCAAGGGCGTGGTCCTGAGCCTGGACGCCGATCCGGGCCTGGCCGTGGACGTGGACCGACAGCGCATGGGCCAGGTGCTGGGCAACCTGCTGACCAACGCCCTGCGCCACACCCCGCCCGGCGGGCAGGTCAGCCTCGAGGCCCGGCAGGGCCCGTCCGGGATCAGGCTCCGGGTCATCGATACCGGGGAGGGCATCTCCCCCGAGCACCTGCCGCACATCTTCGAACGCTTCTACCGCGGGGACACCGCCCGCGACCGGGACCACGGCGGCTCCGGGGTCGGTCTGGCCATCTCCCGGGCCCTGGTCCAGGCCCACGGCGGCACGCTGACCGCCACCTCGGCCGGCCCGGGGACCGGGGCAACGTTCACCATCGATCTGCCCAGTGACCAAAGCGCCCGTTCATCGTCCGCGAAACCCTGCCCCCCACCCCTTGAATGATACCCCCCGGGGGTATATACCGAGGGTGGAGGTGCCCTCCGGCACCGCCCCACGATCTGAAGGAGACCGTCATGACCGACTCCCCCCGCACCCCGCTGCCGATGGCCACGACCGGTTGCTCGTGCTGCGCCCCGGCCCCGGCCGGACCGGCCGAGGCCACGGCCCTCTCCGGGCGCCAGAGTCCCGATCCAGTTGGGACGACAGCCGGTGCCGCGATCTACCAGGTGGAGGGCATGACCTGCGGGCACTGCGTGGGTTCCGTCGCCGAGGCGGTGAGCGCCCTGGACGGAGCAGACGACGTCCGGGTCGACCTGGTCACCGGAGGGGTCTCCCTCGTCACCGTGACCGGGCCCGCCTCCGCGGGCGCAGTGCAGGCCGCTATCGAATCGGCCGGCTACCGCGTCCTCATCAACTGACCCATCCCCTCGACGTCGGCGCCTCGTCGTGAGCAGGCGCCGAGTAGAAGGAACACCATGAGCACCCCGCACCACCCCGATCACCCCACCGGCCAGAACGCCGAGCGTCCAGACCCGGACCCCCACACCAATCACGCCGGCCACGCCCACCGCCCGGCGGACGCCGACACCCACGGGCAGGCGATGCCGCAGGGTCATGCCCACTCGGCCCTGGATGAGGATCACCAGGTCCATGACCACGGCAAGCACGCCGGGCATTCCACCGCGATGTTCCGCAACCGGTTCTGGGTCTCGCTGGTGCTCTCGATCCCGGTGGTGTTCTTCAGCCACATGGTCGGACAGCTGCTGGGCTATCACGTCCCGCAGTTCCCGGGCTCGGCGTGGATCGCCCCGGTGCTGGGCACCGTGATCTACCTCTACGGCGGCGCCCCGTTCCTCAAGGGCGGGCTCACCGAGTTGCGGGCCCGTCAGCCGGGGATGATGCTGCTGATCGCAATGGCCATCACGGTGGCGTTCGTCGCCTCCTGGGTCACCTCGCTGGGCGTCGGGGAGCTGATGCTGGACTTCTGGTGGGAGCTGGCCCTGCTGGTGGTCATCATGTTGCTGGGGCACTGGATGGAGATGCGCGCCTTGGGAGCGGCGTCCTCGGCCCTGGACGCCCTGGCGGAGCTGCTGCCGGAGGAGGCCGAGAAGCTCACCGCCGAGGGCACCACCGTCACGGTGCCGATCGGTGAGCTGGCGGTCGGGGACACCGTGTTGGTCCGCTCCGGGGGACGCATGCCCGCCGATGGGACCCTGATTCAGGGCACGGCCGAGTTTGACGAGTCGATGATCACCGGCGAATCCCGGGCCGTGGCCCGCACCGTCGGGGACCGGGTGGTGGCCGGGACCGTGGCCACCGACAACACCGTGCGGGTCCGCATCGAGGCCATCGGCGCCGACACCGCCCTGGCCGGGATCCAGCGGATGGTCGCTGACGCCCAGGAGTCCTCCTCCCGGGCCCAGGCCCTGGCGGACCGGGCCGCGGCGCTGCTGTTCTGGTTCGCCCTGGGTGCGGCGATCATCACCGCGATCGTGTGGACCGTTATCGGCCAACCCACCGACGCGGTCACCCGGACCGTCACCGTGCTGGTCATCGCCTGCCCGCACGCCCTGGGCCTGGCCATCCCGCTGGTGATCGCGATTTCCACCGAGCGGGCCGCCAAGGCTGGTCTGCTGATCAAGGACCGGATGGCCCTGGAGCGGATGCGCACCATCGACGTGGTCCTGTTCGACAAGACCGGCACCCTGACCGAGGGCGCCCACGCCGTCACCGGCACCGCCACGGTGCCCGGCACCACCGAGGCCGAGCTGCTGGCCTATGCGGCCGCGGCCGAAGCCGACAGCGAGCACCCGGTGGCCCGGGCCATCGTCTCCGCCGCCACCGGTAACCCCGAAGCGGTCGGGCTGGGTCTGCGCGGGACCGGGTTCACCGCGGCCACCGGCCGCGGGGTCAAGGCCACCGTGGCCGGGGCCGAGGTCTTGGTCGGCGGGCCGAACATGTTGCGCGAGCTTGTCCTGGACACCCCCGAGGCCTTGGCCGGTGACATCCGGTCCTGGGCGGATCGGGGGGCCGGGGTGCTGCACGTGGTCCGGGACCGTACCGTCATCGGCGCGATCGCCGTGGAGGACCGGGTCCGCCCCGAGTCCCGGGCCGCCGTGGCCGCCTTGCACGCCCGGGAGGTCAAGGTCGCGATGATCACCGGCGATGCCCGCCAGGTCGCCGAGGCCGTGGCGCGGGATCTGGGCATCGACGAGGTCTTCGCCGAGGTCCTGCCCCAGGACAAGGACACCAAGGTCAGTCAGCTGCAGTCTCGGGGCCTGTCCGTGGCCATGGTCGGGGACGGCGTGAACGACGCCCCGGCCCTGGCCCGCGCCGAGGTCGGCATCGCCATCGGCGCCGGCACCGACGTGGCCATGGAATCGGCCGGCGTCGTGCTGGCCGGCAACGACCCCCGCGCGGTGCTGTCGATGATCGAACTCTCCCACGCCAGCTACGCCAAGATGATCCAGAACCTGGTGTGGGCCGCCGGCTACAACGTGATCTCCGTGCCGCTGGCCGCCGGCGTGTTGGCCCCGATCGGGTTCGTCCTCTCCCCCGCGGTCGGCGCGATCCTCATGTCGGCCTCGACCATCGTCGTGGCCCTCAACGCCCAGCTGCTGCGCCGGATCGACCTGGCTCCGGCCCGCCTGGCCCCGGCTTCCACGGGGGACCGGCGCCCGGCCGGGCAGCCCGCGGCAGCCCCCGCCTCCTGACCCTGAGTTTCCCGACCCCAACCCCACGAAGAAAGGGACACACCATGAAGAAGACCACCACTCTGGCCGCCCTGGCCCTGGCCTCCGCCCTGGCCCTGGCCGGCTGCGCCACCGGCACCGAAGACGAGAACGCCGGTTCCGAGACCACTGCCACCAGCTCGGCGCCGGCCACCACGTCGGAGGCCACGGTCACCGATTCCCCGACCGCGTCCGCCACGGCGACCGGTACCGCGACCGATTCAGCGGAGGAAATCTCTGCCGAGCACAACGATGCGGACATCATGTTCGCCCGGATGATGATCCCGCACCACCAGCAGGCGATTGAAATGAGCGAGATCATGCTGGCCCAGCAGGACCAGGACGCGCAGATTCGTCAACTGGCCGAGCAGATCAAGGCCGCCCAGGGGCCGGAGATCGACCGCATGAACGCCATGCTCAGCGCCTGGGGTCAGGAACCCATGGGCATGGGAGACATGGGAAATATGAACGGCATGGACCACGGCTCCGGGTCCGGGATGAGCGGGATGATGAGCCAGGAAGACTTGGACCGGCTCGAGGCTGCCACCGGTGACGAGGCCGCCCGGCTGTTCCTGGACGGGATGATCGAGCACCACAAGGGGGCCGTGGACATGGCCCAGGACGAGGTCGACAACGGCCAGAACCCCCAGGCCGTGGCCCTGGCCGAACAGGTCATCAAGGACCAGGAATTCGAGATCACTCAGATGGAGCAGATGCTCCAGGAGCTGCCTGCTTCCTGAGCGGGGTGGCCACAGCATCACAGGGAGGGGGACCCGTCCGCTGGACGGGTCCCCCTCCCTGTGATGCCCGGGTTCAGCCCAGGGCGGCGAGCAGCTCGGCGCAGGCCTGTTCGCACCGCCGGCATGCCTGGGCACACACCTTGCAGTGCTCGTGCATCCCGGCGTGGCTCTCGCATTCGTCCCCGCATGCCTTGCAGGCGGCCCGGCAGGCCTCGAGCAGGGCCCGGGTGGTCTCGACGTTGGTGCCGGTCTGCCGGGACAGCACCGCCCCGGTGGCTGCACAGATGTCCGCGCAGTCCAGATTGAGCCGGATGCACTGCCGCAGCTCGGCGACCATGTCCTCGGCCAGGCAGGCATCCGCGCAGGCGGTACAGGTCTGGGCGCATTCGAAACAGGCCTGGATGCACTCGGCCAGCTTCTGCCGGTCGATGTTCCCGACCTCCTTCGGGTAGGTCTCCAGCATGGTGCTCACGTGATGAGTCATGACGTCCTCCTTCGTCGGTTCAACCGCAACGACGCACCGTCCGCCACCGGCCCGCCACACCATCCACCGTAGGATGCCGCCCGGGACGGACTGAAGGGGCCGGACCTTGAAGATCTCGTGAAGATCACCCCGGTGCGCGATCATGTCGGTGCCGGTCGCGGGCCACCAGGACGACATGGTCAGTACGCTGACTCGCTCGCCTACGGGTCGACATGCACGGGAGCGGCTGTGATGATCGCTCCCCCTTCTTTTCTTCCGGAGAGGGGGACGGCCTGCCGGCGCGGTGTTTTCCGACAGCGACGACCAGGCGGATCATCCACGTCATGCGGTCGACCCCAGCCACCACGGTCAGGGTCGGGTGCAGGACCGAGAAGCATTCGACGCTCATCGCCCATCCCGCACCAGGTAGACCATCCCGGAGACTCCCCTCCGGTATGCGGTCACGCGGAAATCCCTCGGTTCGCGCTACTATCTGCATGTAACTGCAGATACGCAACCCTGCAGTTAGTCGTGAAAGTCACCGTGTGTCGACGTGGCCGCCTCCAAGACACCACCACCAGCCCGCTGACCTGAACGGACCGCCCCATGCTCCGCGCCCTGTCCCACCCCGCGTACCTTCGCCTGTACCTGGCCCAGGTCGCGTCCCTGGCCGGGACCGGCCTGCTCACCGTCGCCCTGGGGCTGCTCGCTTACGACCTGGCCGGTGGTAGTGCCGGCCAGCTCCTGGGCACGATCTTCGCCGTGAAGATGGTGGCGTACGTCCTGGTGGCGCCCTTCGCCTCGGCCCTCACTCAGGGGTTGCCGCGCAAGGCGGTGATGGTCACGGCCGACGTTGTGCGCATCGCGGCCGTGGTGGCCCTGCCGTTCATCACGGAGGTGTGGCAGGTGTACCTGCTGGTGTTCGTGTTGCAGTCGGCCTCGGCGACGTTCACCCCGACCTTCCAGTCGGTCATCCCGCAGGTGTTGGTGGACCGAGATGACTACACCGCCGGGCTATCCCTGTCCCGCTTGGCCTACGACCTCGAGGCGGTCCTGTCCCCCGTCCTGGCCGGGTTGCTGCTGTTGGTGATGCCCAGCGAGGCACTGTTCCTGTGGACCGCGGTGGGCTTCACCGGCTCGGCGTTGCTGGTGCTCTCGGTCGCGGTGCCGAAACTGACCGGGATCACCGGACCCGGCGAGGACGAGGCCCCGTTCCTGGTGCGCGTCCGGCGCGGTGCCACGCTCTTCGTCCGCATCCCGGCGCTGCGCCCCATTCTCGCGCTGAATCTCGTGGTGGCCTGCGCCGGGGCTTTCGTCCTGGTGCAGACCGTGGTGATCGTGAAGTCGGGCTTTGGGTTCGGCGATGACATGGTGGCTCTGTTCCTGGCCTTCAATGGCGCGGGGTCGATGGCCGCGGCCTCCCTGCTTCCCTGGATTCTGCGGCGCGCCCCCCACCGCCGGGTCATGCTGACCGGTGCGGTGCTCCTGACGGCCGCCACGGCGCTCATCCCCCTGGCTCTGGTCTCCCCGGGACTGACCGGGGCCGTGGGGGTCGACGCCCTCTGGGTGCTCATCGGCTGGGGGTGGGCCTCAGTGGAAACCCCGGTGGGGGGCATCATCCGCGACCAGGTCGCCGCCCACGATCATCCGGCGGCCTTCGCTGCCCAGTTCTCCCTGTCCCATGCCTGCTGGCTGATCACCTACCCGCTGGCCGGCTGGTTGGGCGCCTCCGGGTTGGCGGCCGCGGCGGCCGTGTTGGCCGGCATCGCGGCGGTAGCCACGGTCGCAGCGTTCATCCTGTGGCCCCGCATCGGAAGCCTCGCGGGCCTGGAGGCCCGCCGCGCCCGCTGAGCGCCGCGAGGCCGTCCGGGTCCGACCCGGTACGCCCGATCGGGCCGGTGAGCCTGTCCTGACACAACCTTTCGAGGTCCGGCGCCGTGGGTGATGCGGGGTGGGCCGGCACGCCGTGGACGTGGCAACCCCACAGCGCTGAGGGGCTTTAACTCTCTGGTGCCGGCCTCACCCCGGAGGGTTGGTGGCGCGACTGCGCAACTGCGTAGGCATCAGCATGCCCGATAGGCTGGGGGCGTGCATGAAGCGCCCATACACGCCTCTCCGGATGATCAGCATGCCCGCATCGCGGCCGAGACCTTCCGGATGCTGGCCGATCCGACGCGGGTAAAGATCCTGTGGGCGTTGTTCCAGGGCGAATGCAGTGTGAACGTGCTGGCCGAACTCGTGGGGGCGGCCCCGACGGTGGTGAGCCAGCACCTGTCCAAGTTGCGCCTGGCCGGGCTGGTGGAGAACCGGCGCGAGGGGACCTTCGCGTACTACTCGGCTACCGATGCGCATGTGCACCGGTTGCTGGCCGAAGCGTTGTCCCATGCCGAGCACCTGAGCGGCGACGCCACCGGGGCGGACCCGCACAGCTACCGCGCCACGGTCACTGGTCCGCGGGCGCCGCGGCGGACCAGCGCCGGCCAGCAGCCCACGTCCTGAGCGGCAGTTGCCGGTCGGGTAGAACCGGACCGCTGGGCTCGGGGCGCTCAGGTGCGCGGCAGGTGCAGTTCGAAGGTCGCCCCGTGGCCCGGGCCGGGGCTGCGGGCGCGCAGGGTGCCGCCGTGGGCCTGGGCCAGGGCTCGGCTGATCGCCAGGCCCAACCCGGAACCGGGGCCAGCCTCCCGGCCGGTGCGGGCCCGGTAGAACCGGTTGAAGACGTGGGGCAGGTTCTCGGCGGTGATGCCTTCCCCGGTGTCGGTCACGGCGATCGTCACCGCCTGGGGGGTGTAGTGGGTGTGCACCGTGATCGTGCCCCCGGCCGGGGTGTGGCGCAGGGCATTGGCTAGCAGGTTGGCCAGCACCTGGCCGATCCGCCCGCGGTCCATGGACACCGGCCCGGGAGCGGGGCCGGAGGTGGTCGTGACCAGGGTGATGTCCCGGGCGGTGGCCTCCTGCTGGATGGCGGCGAGGGCCTCAGCGATGACCGTGGCCGGGTGCTGGGCTGCCAGGTGCAGGCGAGTCAGTCCTTCCTCGGCCTGGGTCAGCTGGCGGATGTCCTCGGCCAGGCGCTCGAGCCGGCTGATCTGGGAGTACAGCACGGTGGTGGTCTCCTGATCGAAGTCCACCACTCCGTCCTCGACGCCCTCGATGTGGACCTTGATGCTGGACAACGGGGTGCGCATCTCGTGGGCCAGGTCGGCGAGCATCTGTCGTCGGGTGGTGTCCACCGCCTCCAGCCGGGCGGCCATGTCGTTGAACGAGGAGGCCAGGGCATCGAACTCCGGGCCCAACCGCGGCGGCACCAGGTGCACCCGGTAGTCCCCTGCGGCCACTTGATGGGCCGCGGTGGAAAACCCGGTCAGGGACCGGCCGATCGTGCGGTACAGGTAGAGGCTGAGCACCACGGCGATGCCCAGGGCCGGCAGCCCGCCGAGAACCAACCCGCTCAGGCCGGCCACCCGGAAGGCTTCCTGCATGTGCCTCTGGCCGACCATCTCGGCCTCGTGGGCGTGATGGTTGGCCACCAGCAAGTCGTGGAACAACTTCGGGCCCAGCCCCACGACCGCCCACAGCACCAACGCCAGTCCCACGACCAGCACTAAGGTCTGAGCCAGCATCAGCCGCATCGTCAACGGCTGCCAGGACCCCACCGGTCTCGGGACGGTGATGCTCATCGATACTCTCCCATTCGGTAGCCGATCCCCCGGACCGTGTGGATGAACCGGGGCGCGCCGGCCCGGTCCCGAAGCTTCTTGCGCAACCGGGCCACGTGCACGTCCACGACGTGCTCTTCCCCGACCCACTGGGTGTTCCAGATCAGCTGCACCAGTTGCCGGCGAGAAAGGACCTGCCCGGGATGCTCCAACAGGGCCAGCAGCAGGTCGAACTCGATCCGCGTCACCTCCACCGGCTCCCCATCCACGCAGACCCGACGCCCGGGACGGTCCACCACCAGGGCCCCGACCTGCACCACGGCGGTGTCCGAGGACGCGGGCGGTGCGGGGGCCGGGTCCAGGTGATGCAGGCGGCGCAACCGAGCCTGCACGCGGGCCACCAGTTCCCGGGCGCTGAACGGCTTGGTCATATAGTCATCGGCCCCCACCGACAGGCCCACGACCTTGTCCATCTCATCATCGCGTGCGGTGAGCATCAGCACGTGGCAGGTCGAGAACGCGCGCACCTGCCGACATACCTCCAGACCGTCCAGTCCCGGCAGGCCCAGATCCAGCACCAGCACATCCGGGGCGAAGTCCCGCACCGCCTGCACCGCCTCGACCCCGTCCTGACACACCGCCACCTCCAGCCCGGCCTTGTCCAGGTACCTCTCGATCATCCGCACCAACGTGGGCTCATCCTCGACCACCAGGACCCGACCAGCTCGACCAACTGACATCAGCACTCCTTCACACCCGGCGCCGCCGCGGCACCGGCGAACACCCCGCCTGAACACCACGGTCTTCCTGCAGTCATTGTGACTGACCGGCACACTGCCGGCCGTCGACCGCCCTCAGATCTTCCGGCCAGCCACCGCGGCCCCGGTGCACCCGGTCGGCGCCGCTCGCCACCACGGCCCTCAGCCCAGGCCCGCCGTCCAGGTGCGACTGGGGTGGTCCAGCAGGGGCCGAAGGACTCCTCTGCGCGCCGGGTCCTGAAGCCACCGACCGCCAGGGAATGTCATCAAACCGTGAGACTCCCGCACAGGTTCCTCCATGTCCAGCCCCAAAGCTGGAAATACCTTGGCCCGCGGGTGTGCACCGCCGAGCCGGGGGAGGCGGCACCGCAGGACGCGGCGCCGCTGGGCACCAGAACATGGACAATCAGACAAGGACGAGCGATGAACTCGGAACAGGTCCCGCCAGGGACCGCCGTGGATCCCCCCGCGGCAACGACAACGAAGAACAAACAGCGGAAGCGACTGGTCGGCATCGACGCGGCCCGCGGGCTGGCCCTGATCGGGCTGATGGCCGTCCACATCCTTCCCGAGACCAATGAGGTGACCCACGCACCGACCCTGGTGTTCTCCATCGTCAACGGCAACTCGGCGGCGCTGTTCGCGTTGCTGGCCGGGGTCGGGCTGGCCCTGTCCACCGGCGGGTCCACCCCGCACCAGGGCCGACGGATGCGCGGGGACCGGGCCGGACTGGCCGTGCGCGCCGCGCTAATCGGATTCATCGGCCTGGTCGTGGCGGCCATCTCGCCCGAGGACCCGCCGGCCTACAGCATCCTGGTCTACTACGCGGTGTTCTTCCTGCTGACCATCCCCTTCCTGCACCTGTCGCCCAGGGTACTGTTCGGCACCGCGGCCGTCTTCGGGATCGTCGCGCCGGTGCTGATGCAGAAACTAGAACCGGTGCTGCCGTCCACTTCGGCCTCCAACCACACCCTGGTGACCCTCTTCACCGAACCGGCCGGCACCGCCGCCGAACTGCTGCTCACCGGGGTGTACCCGGCCCTGCCCTACATGACCTACCTCCTGGTCGGGCTGGGCCTAGGCCGACTGGACCTACGGAGTACCCGCACCCAGGCGATCATCGCCGGCACCGGTGCGCTCCTGGCCCTGAGCGCCCAACTGCTCTCGACCGTGTTGCTGCGCGTCGCCGGCGGCTACCAGGCACTGCTAGCCAGCGACGGCCTGTCCCCGGAGGAACTGGACGAGGCCCTGACCTACAGCACCGGCGAGCTGCCGGACACCTCCGGGTGGTGGCTGACCATCGCCACCGGACACACCAACGCCCCGCTGGCCATCGCCTCCAGCCTGGGCATCGGCCTGCTGGTGCTGGGCGTGTTCCTGTTGCTGGGGGCCCGGGCCGGGCGGTGGCTGGCCCCGTTGGCGGCCATGGGCGCCATGACCCTGACCCTGTACACCGCCCACCTGATCGCCCTGGCCCCCGAGGTCCACTACGACGACCCGGAACTGTGGTTTGCCCTGCACCTGGGCGTCGCCGCCGTCGCCGCCTGGTTCTGGACCCGCCACCACGACAAGGGCCCCCTCGAGACAGTCGTGGGCCGCGCCGTGAAGGGCACCCGGACCATGGTGACCGACGGGGCCCCCGGGACCTACCCCGGCGGGACAGACAACACGACACCCGACAGTGTCTCCCGAGACATCACGCGGGGCTCCGGAACGGATCCGGTTGCCCGTTAGGACAGGGACAGCTCTCCGCGGAGGCGCAGGCCCGGTGGGGTCTGCACCTCTATCCTCAAATCAACCGCATCGATGAGAAGGACTAAATGACGCTGAACGGGCCCTGGAAAGCACTGGGTGACCTGAAGGCCCTGGGCCGGCTCACTCTCGCCGCCGGTGCCGCCGCGGCCGTGGCCTGGCAGTCACACATCCCCACCGCCTATGAGCACCTGGAACAGTTCCAGGTGCTCGCCGACGAGCACGGGGACCGGGCCGCCGGCAGCCCCGGGTACGAGGCCGCGGCCCAGTACGTGGAACGGGAACTGGCCCGCGCCGGGTACGAGACGACCCGGCAGTACTTCACCGTGGAGACCTGGGACCAGGAGTACGAGTCCTTCAGCATCATCGCCGAGACCACCGGCGGTGACGAGGACAACGTCATCATGCTCGGCGCGCACCTGGACGGGGTCCCCGGCAGCCCGGCGATCAATGACAACGCCTCCGGTACCGCGGCCCTGCTCGAGACCGCCCAACGGCTGGCCCAGCAGGACAGCGTGACCAACAAGGTGCGCTTCGCCTGGTGGGGCGCCGAGGAGATCCGCGGCTATCCCGGATCCACTCATTACGTCGAGGAACTGACAGAGGACGGTGAACTCGGCTCCATCGCCGCGTACCTGAACGTCGACATGGTCGCCTCACCCAACCATGTCGTCGGGGTCTACGACGCCCGTGAGCCCGATGAGGAGTGGGAGTACGGTTCCGGGCCCCCGGTGCCGGACGGCTCGGAGCAGGTCATGGAGGTGTTCACCGACTACTTCTCCGCACAGGGCCAGCCCTGGGTGCCGACCTCATGGAACTTCGCCTCCGATCAGGTGGCATTCGTGGAGGCCGGGGTGCCGGTGGGCGGATTGTTCACCGGCAGCAAGGAAACCAAGACCGAGGCCGAGGCCACCGACTTCGGCGGCCGGGCCGAGGCACCACGCGATCCGAACTACCACCAGCCCGGTGACGACCTGGACAACATCGACCGCGAGGCCTTGGCCCTGATGACCGAGGCGATCACCCATGCCGCCACCACCCTGGCCCAGGACACCGGTGCCCTGGAGTGAATCGGCTGCCCCGCCGGGGGTGGCCCCCGGGCTCAGCACCCGCGACCCTGACCGGGGCCCCGCTGGGGGTCTGGACCGTGGTCGCGCCGGCACGCCCGGGGACCATTCCCACCCCCGTCGACTCGGTTTGTCGCAGACCGGCCGGGTCTGGGCGGGACCGCGGCGGGGACGTACGAAGCCACGCGGGCCGGGAACGAACGGATACTTCGGATGAGCTAGCGAGAAGGAATTCATGACACGCTTCGCCCGCTGGGCCATTCCCGGTTTGGCCGCAGCACTGCTACTGACCTCCTGTAGTGCCCCCGCGCCGACACCAAGCGCGGCGCCGACCTCTACCGCGGCGCCGCCATCGACCGGTCACGAATCCCTCAAGACGCCTGCCGTGCGGCCGAGCATCGAACCGGGCCCGGCCGTGGAGCTCGGGCAATACGCCGTGGCTGCCGCGCACCCGGCGGCCGTCGAGGCCGGGATGCAGATTCTGGCCGCAGGAGGCAATGCTGCTGATGCGGCCGTGGCCACGGCCTTCGCCGTCGCCGTCGTCGAGCCCTATGCCTCCGGTATCGGCGGCGGAGGCTCGGCGATCCTGGCCGGGCCCGGACAGACTCCGATCGCCTACGACTACCGCGAGGTCGTGGCCCAGGACGGCCGGATCCCAGCCTCCGGCACCGGCATCCCCGGCTTCGTGGCCGGACTGGCCGAGATCCACGCCGCGCACGGCGCTCTGGACTGGGCCGAGGTGCTCGACCCGGCCATCGAACTGGCGGAGACGGGGTTCCCGGTCTCGGAGTTCTTAGACCAGCGGATGCGCGCCGACTTCGGTCCGGCATCCCTGGAGGGGCTGGGGCACTTCCATGACGCCTCCGGGGAACCGCTGGCCGCTGGCCAGACGCTAATCCAGCAGGACCTGGCCCGGACCATGACCACGCTGGCCCAGGGCGGGCCCGAGGCGTTCTACACCGGGACCCTGGCCCAGGACCTGACCACGGTGGAGGGCCTGGACGCGGTCTCGCTGGCCGCCTATGCACCCGAGCAGATGGCCCCGGTCAGTGGGCCCTTCGGGGACTACCAGGTGCTCTCGGCCGCACCGCCACTGCCGGGCGCGGCCCTGATCCAGCAACTGCAACTCACCCAGGCCCTGGACATTCAGGACCACACCCCCGGGACCGCCGGGTACGTGGACCGGCTCTCCGCGGCGTGGATCGCCGCCGAGGGCTCGGTGACGCACTTCTTTGGCGACCCCGACGTCGTGGAGGTCCCGCTCGACCGCCTCACCGACCCGGTCGCGAACGCGCAGATCGCCGAGAAGGTGTCCCTCCTGGCCGGCGGGGCCAGCATCGACCCTCTGGACGGAACCGCCGGAACGGAAGATGCGGCCGTGTCGGCGGCCGGCGTGCGGGCCACCGCCGGGCCCGTGACGGCGGGGAACACCACGCACCTGAGCGTGGTGGACGCGGACGGGTTCACGGTGTCCATGACCAACACCCTGACCAGCTTCTGGGGCGGCAGCGCGTCGGCATACGTAGGTGGGTTCTTCCTGAACAACCAGCTCTCCCGGTTCGACACCGAGGCCTCGGACGCCAACCAACCCGGACCGGGACGTAAGTCCGTCAGCTGGTCCGCCCCGACCATGGTGCTCGATGGCCAGGGCCGGCCGGTGTTGGCCCTGGGCAGTCCCGGCGGGCATCAGATCCCCAACATCCTCACCGGCGTGCTGGTGGCCTGGGGGTTACAGGGCGCATCGCTCCAGGAGGCGGTGGACGCACCCCGGTTCCACCTACAGGACGGGGTGCTGGCGGTGGAACAGGAACCCTCGACCGAACTGGCCGAGCTGATCCGGGCACGGGACTGGGAGCTGCAGCGCACCGAACGGGAACAAGCGATCTTCGGGTCCGTGCAGGCCCTGGCGATCGACTACGACACCGGGCAGATCACCGGCGCGAAGGACCCCCGCAGAGAGGCCGACGTCTCCATCGCGGATGCCCCCGGCGCCGAGGCTCCCACAGGGTCGGAATGAGCGTCGTGGGAACCGCACCTTCGTCCTCCGCCTCCCCGGGCGGTGACCTGCCGGCCCCCGGTCGAATCGGCGGTGGTGGCTCTGGGCCCCACGGCCGTGTCGTGGGCCTGGACGTGGCGCGGGCAGTGGCGATCATCGGGATGATCGCGGTGAACGTCGGCCCCCGGGGCGCCGAGGGGTTCCTCGGGGCACTGTACGACCTGCCCCTGGGGCGAGCTTCCCTGCTGTTCATGCTCCTGGCCGGGGTGGGGATCTCCCTGATGACCCGCTCCGTCCGCGGGACCGGTGGAACGCCCGTACCGTGGCGGATGGTCCTGTGGCGGGCGGTGTTACTGCTCCTGGGCGGCCTGGCGCTGCAGATCCCGGACCATGAGGCCAGCGTGATCCTGCCCCTCTACGGGCTGCTGTTCATCGCCTGTCTGCCCCTACTCAGGGCGCCAACCTGGGTGCTGGGCGCACTGACCGGGACGTTCGTACTCGTGGGCCCCCTGGCCTGGGTGGCCGCCCGAACCACGTGGGCTCCCGTGTCCCGGCGCACGGAACCGACGCTGCTGGACCCGCCCGGAGAGATCCTCAGCGGCATCCTGTTCACGGGGGCCTATCCCGCGGTGGTCTGGGCGGCGCCCTTCCTGGCCGGGATGCTGCTCGGACGGCTCGACCTGCGAAGTGCGGTACTCCAGCGCCGGTTGGTGCTGTGGGGTGCGGTGTGCGCCGCCGGCGGGCACCTACTCTCACAAGTCCTCATCCTGGTCTTCGGCACCCCGGAGCGGACCGTCGGCTGGGACCGCCTCGTCTCCGCGACCGCCCACTCCCACATGCCCCTGTGGCTCATCGCCAGCTCCGGTGCCGCACTGTTCGTGCTCGGGCTGTGCCTGCTGGCCGGTCGCCTGGCATCTGGCAGCCTTCCCGTACTGGCCGCCACGGGGCGGCTGTCACTGACCATCTACGTCGGACACCTGCTCGCCCTGGCCGCGTTTGTCCGCCCCGGCCCGGGCTCCCTGGCCACCGGGATCTTCACCACCGTGGTGCTGTGCATCGGGTCAATCCTCTTCGCCTGGCTCTGGACCCGGCGGTTCAGCGCCGGGCCGCTGGAAATGCTCCTGCGCGGGCCACGGCAACCACGACGTGCCTCCTAAGGCCGGGATCAGGAACCGCACCGAATCGTCCCCTGCCCCACGACCGGCCGCAGGAGTTCACGGCGAGGGCATCACCCCGGCGGGCCGCGGCGGCGACATGGGCCCGGGGTGCACGGGCGGTTGTTGCCCGGCCGCATCCCACGGCTCCGACCGGAGCGCCCAACCAGCAGGCCCGGTGCGCTGCGCCCCGGCAGATCCGACTGGTCGTGGTCGGGCAGTCAGGACTCGATCCCCGAGGACCCGGCAGGGAACGGCGCGAAGGTGCCTCATCCCGGATGCCCTACCCTGATCGCCTCACGCCCGAGCAGACAGCTATCGAAAGCGGCACGAACCCCCGCCCCGCGGGCAGGACCACCCGCTCGATCAGTCCTTCGCGGATCCCGAGGCGGCAGGAAGCTCCACGACAGCCGGGCCAGACGTGGCCGGCGTGGACGACACAAGGGTGGACGGGGTCGGGCCAGACGTGGCCGGCGTGGACGACACAGGGGTGGGCTGGGTCGGGGTGGTCTTCTCGACCCCCGACCAGTGGGTCTCGATGTTCTCCCGGAGCGTGTCGACGTCGAGGGAACACCCGGTGAGCAGGACCATCAGGCAGACCCAAGCCAGCACGGCCCGCACACGACCCTGCGTTGTCGTGAGCGTGCGGTGCGACACGGTACGCACTCCCTGGTCAGTGGCGCGGTGCCTGCGGAATAGCAGCACGGCCCCCAGACCGGGCGGGTAGGCACCGGTGCCGGCCGCTGCCACGAGAACGGGGTCGCCCCGTTCTGCAGTGTCCCGAGCACTGTTCATCAAGGGTCCGTGCGCGCGAAGGGTCGGTGCCATGGGGTTCTCCTTGGTCCTGTGCACCACGGGCCCGCGGTGTGTTTCCAGTCTCGAGACCCGACGTGGCGGAACTCCTACGGACACCTCACGCTTTGATGACAGTCCGCAGCGGCCGGCAGCCGCGGAAGTACGCGCACCGACCGGCAGCCCCGTCTCGGTGAGGCCTGGGTCTACTCCGACCGGCTGCCCAAGCCACCCCCGGCCCACCGCGAACGCCTGACTAGGGATATCGACATCTGCACAGTGTCCGACCCGGTATACCCATCCCCCAGAGGGGTTCACCAACATGGTGGGCCGTAGAGAACGATCTCTACGTGGTCACCCGCTTGGACACTGGCGGTTTGGCACTCCGGCACCGGGTTCTACGCTGCCTCGGCCAGCCGGCCACTCCGGCGTCTGTGGCTATGTCGATGTATTGAACCCCGGTAAGACGGGGAGGGGTCTTTATGGACGATCCGATCTGATCATTTGAGCCTCCTCGTCCATGGCCCGAAGCAATCGAGCAAGAATTTCCATCTTCTTGACGCCACTAGCCAGGGACAGCGTGGAGCGCCGTCCGTTGAGAGCGCGGACTGTTGCGTCATCGCCGATGGCCCGGAGCGTGATCGAGGTCCCTCCATTGCAGGTGATGAGGTACACCTCTACAGCCCAAGCGCCGAAACCGAACCGGCCGGACCCCGAACTCACAAGCAACACGTCCGGCTGACCCTCAACAACGTCGAGCGGCATACGGCCTTTAGCGACAGACTCAACGTCTGCGCGGAGATACCCGAAGAAACCATAGAGACGTCGAACCACGACTCCCAGCTCGAGAATCGACTCAAGGTGCAGTTCCTTCGTGGGTCCCGCTCCGATTCGAGGCGGGCGCGTGGTGGGGGTCATGGGGCTTCTCCTGGATTCGTTACAACACGGGACCGCGGTGTGTCTCCAGCCTCCGGGTCCAACTTTGAGCAACTCCTACGGACAACTCACGGTTTGATGACACTGCGCAGGGACCGGGGCGGCCGGCACCCACCTCCAGCCAATCCATCCCGGCTGTCACGGATTCTCCTCGCCCTCGACTCGCGGTCCCCTGGAGAGGCCTGGAGCGCGAAAGGGCATCAGAAGAGTGTCAATGCAGATGAGGTGTGCCATTTTGAACACTGTGGATGACCACGACAGTGTTCTGTCAGGGCGGGCCTCAAACCGGCCCTTCGACACTTTCGTCAGGGCAGCTCTGATTGGTGGCGGGACACACCGTCGACGAGGAGCGATGCGAGACGGACTAATGCTGGTCGCGCTTGGTGACGGCTTCGGCCTCGTCCCAGGCGAAGATCTCCGACGCCGGGTACTCGGCACGGCCCCGGACCGGAGGCTCCCCCACGGCCGAGTACCGTCCAGGTTCGAGCTCGGCCAGCAGCCAGCCCCTGCCGTGCCCGGTGTAGCGGGTGCCGGCCACGTCCAGGGCGAACACCAGCGGGGCGGTCGGCGGCTCCTGCCGGCGTGGGCGCACCAGGTAGGTGGCCACCCGGCCACTGACCTGGTCGGTGATCGGGTTCAGGTGCCGGTCCCACCAGTCACCTTGGTCCTTGCGGTGCGCGGTGAGGTCCTTGCTGGTGTGCACCGTGCCGTCGTCGCAGACCTCCAGGTAACGGCAGACATCCCCACGGATCACCTGCTCCGCGGTGATGCGGGGCGCCCCATCGGTGTCGGTCTCGGGAAAGTCCATCGCTGCCTCCTGGGGCTCATCCTGCCACCGCGGCCGGACACCCCACTGCTGAGCGCCCTCTCAGCCTGTCAGCACGCCACCGGGAGTACTTGTCATGCCGTCCCAATTCCTTGGAACTGGGACACTCCCTCAGGGATGGACCGAAGACGACGACACGCCATGCATTCGCGTTCCAGAACTAAGCCCAAAACGACGTCTCAGCTGACTCGTACAAAACCGACTTTTGATACAGGGTGCCCATGGAGATTAGGTACGTGCGCATCCCGACCATGAAACAGGACCTGGATCGGTAGATCGACGACCTGCGCAAGGAAGAGATCCTGGCCAGCACCTCGCCGCCGAGGAGCATCAACACGACTAAGTCGGTACCTACCAAAAGTGACCGCCGAGCTGATTCACTACCCCATCTACAGCCGTAGCTGCGCTTCTGTGCCTGAACGGTCAGAGTGTCGCCCTGTAGCTGCGCCATGAGTGATGAGAAAAGTTCGACCTGGGGCACCGATGCGGACCGCGCGTGACCGTCATGCGGATCAAGAGTGGCACTTGACCTGGGGTTTATGAATGCCATTTGCCGTCACAATGTCATATCGTTCACGAACATTCGTCTTTTTGATCATGGCAACCGATATCCTCAGCGCCATCATGAGCACCTCACTTGCATCCCACCACGCCACCCGGCTTAAGCGGTTGGGCGCCGCTGCCGCGGTCCTGGCCGTCCTTGTCACTACCGGTTGCGGACCTGACTCCGCCTCTTCCAGTCAACCCGCGCCCCAAACGGTCACTGTTACTGCCACCCCGTCCGAATCCACCTCACCCACGCCGACCGCCTCCGCCGCGGAGGCGCCGGCCAACGGTGCCGTCCCGGACGACAGCGACACGCAGACCGCCGTCGCCGTGCTGGCGGACCTGCCTATTAAGGGGCGCGCCCCAAAGACCGGGTATGACCGCGACCTGTTCGGTCAGCCTTGGGCAGACGTTGACCGCAACGGCTGCGACACCCGCAATGACATCCTCAACCGGGACCTCGACGTCGAGTCCCACAAGCCCGGAACCGACAACTGCGTCGTGCTCACCGGCACCCTCGAGGACCCCTACACGGCCACCACCATCGACTTCCAGCGCGGCCAGGACACCTCCGATGACGTGCAGATCGACCACGTGGTGGCCCTGTCCGATGCCTGGCAGAAGGGCGCCCAGCAGATCACCGCAGCACAGCGGGTGGCCTTCGCCAACGACCCGCTGAACCTGCTGGCCGTCGACGGGCCCACCAACGCCAAGAAGGGCGACGCGGACGCCGCGACCTGGCTGCCCCCGAACCGTCCCTACCGCTGTGACTACGTCGCCCGTCAGATCGCGGTGAAGGCCAAGTACGAACTGTGGATCACCCAGCCCGAGCACGACGCCATGGCCAAGGTGCTGGCCACCTGCGACACGCAGAAGGTGCCCGCCGCCGGAAAGAACCTGAACGTCAGCAGCGGTCAGGCCCGCGAGGCCGAGAAGCCCACTCAGACCCCGACCCCGGCCAAGACCACGCCTGCACCGAAGGCACCAGCCCAGCCGACCTACACGCCAGCACCGAAGGCCACGCCCAAGCCCACCTACACTCCGAAACCCACGCCGACCTACACCCCGAAACCCCAGCCCACGTACACGCCTCCGCCAACCAAGGCTCCCGCCGCGTACTACAAGAACTGCTCCGCCGCCCGCGCCGCCGGGGCTGCCCCAGTCCGGGTCGGCGATCCCGGTTACGGCAGCCACCTCGACCGCGACGGCGACGGCATCGGCTGCGAATAGCCACCATCCGCGTACACGAACCCCGCCCCCACGGCCTCATCCCGAGGCGGTGGGGGCGGGTCTTTTATCCGTCCGTAGACCTCTGGAGTTAGCCGTAATACGCCTGGACGATTGAACCGGGTCAGTGTTCACGTGGACTGCGGCCAGCTCCGCCCCCGTGGCCGATAGAGGCAGCCCGTACAACCCTTTCAGGCCAGGGGGTGCTGGACACGGTTCAACCGAGAATGGCCGGCTTGAAGGTCTCAACGAGTTGTGCCAAGTCCTCATTGCCAGACAGGTTCAACGGAACGACATCACCGGCAGCGCCCTTGCGCTGAAACTGGGCGTCGGTGGCAGAGAGCAAGGCTTCGGTCGGATTCACCGTTCGCCAGTTCAGCCCCTGCATCATCTGACGGGAGAATCGTGCCGCATAGATCGGGGCCACGAACTCGGCCGGGGTGGCAGCGTTCAAATCCTTCCGCAGGACCACCACGCGGAACTCATCCACCGACGGGGCGACCGCGCGTCCCTCCTTCACGGTGGCCAACACCGTGGACCCCAGAGCAGCAACGTAAAGGGCATTGCGCTCCGACTTGGTGCGCTTCTTGGTGGTGGGCTTGCCCGCGGCCGTCAGTGAGGGCATCCGCTCAGGGATCAAATCCACGGCACCGAACACAATCAGCACGGTCGCGTACCGCACACCGTCTTCGGTGCCCACGTCCACGGCGGTGGCGTCCGAGGCGTTGTCCGCGAAGGCGCTCTCCAGAGTCTCCATGACCAAGCCGGTGTCGTGCTCATTCAACAGCTTCCAGAGCTCGGTGCTTCCTGCGCACAGGTCCCGATACTTCTCAGCGTTCTGCCTATCGATCCGAGAAGCCTCGGCTTCGGCCAACTCGCGTGCCCTGGCCTTGGCGGCCTTGCGCTCCGAGAGTTTGAACCGACCGACCTGGGATAGCTCGTGTTGTTCAATCTGGGCGCGCAGCACCTCGACGTCCGCTGGAGCGGGCGGGGGCACTTCATAGGGAGCCGCCGGTGCGAAAGCCTCATGGTGGAGGCTGACGAGAGAGTTCTCCAGGTCCTGCAGCTCGGCAATGGCAGCCTCCTTCTCCGCAGCCCGCTGGGCTCGCTCGAGCTGGGCCAGACTGGGGCGAGCACTGGAGGAACGGCCAGGATTCGATCGCCCGGTTGCGCTCGGACCAGAGAGTCGCTGGCTCACGCGCACTCCCCCGCCCCCGACCGATGCATAGGTACCATCACCCCCGAACGACACTCGGGCCTTCGAGTTACCCACACTCGTCCGGATTCCCCGGCTGGACGCGCTGATGCGCACCCCCGGGGCGACCTTGAAACTCATGCGTGCCATCGGATCCCTACTCGTCAGACTGTGTTTGACCCCGAGGCTATCCGACGAGTCACACCACAGAAGTCTGGTTCGGGCAGGGTTCGGGATCAGCGTCGGCCGGGGCTCGAGGATGAACCGGTAGAGCGCGGCCCGGGAGTTATCCAAGACGCGGGCACTCTGGGGCACGGCCTGCCCAGAGTTGATCAGAGTTGATCAGAGGCGGGGCCTGTGGATCTGAGAGTCGAAGACGACCTACCGACGTCCTCCGAGGTCCAGGGCCCGCAACCCCCAAAACTTGAGACGCCGATAACGGGGCATACGACATCTGGCGTTGTCACACCCGCGACAGACTCCAAGCGGTCCAGGCGACTCAATTGTCCAGACGGCGTCTGGACAATTGAGTCCGCTGGCCCACCCCTAGGGTGGAGGCATGACCTCATTGGAGCCGGACCTCCCCGGCGATTACGCCGCCACCCTCACGGTTCTAAAGGATCTCGTGGGTAACGCCCAGCACCAGGCGCAGCGCGCAGTGAACACCGCCATGATCGAGCTCTACTGGAACATCGGGCGCACCATCGCCGAGCGTCAAAGTAGCGAGCCGTGGGGCAGCAAGGTCCTGGACCGGCTGGCACGGGACCTGCGGAACGAGTTCCCGCACATGAAGGGTTTCTCCCGGACCAATCTGTACAACATGCGGGCCTTCGCCCAGGCCTGGAGTGGCCCGGAGCCAATTGTCCAGACACCGTCTGGACAATTGAGCTGGAGCCACAACGTCGCCCTGCTGAACAAGCTCGGCGACCACCGGCTGAGGGTCTGGTATGCCTCCAGGGCCGTCCAACATGGCTGGTCGGTGTCCGTGCTCGAACACCAAATCCTTACCGGCCTTCACACCCGCAGCGGCGCTGCCCCGAACAACCTCGAGGCCAGACTGCCCGGTGAGGGCACCGATCTGGCCCGGGCTATCGCCAAGGACCCGCTGGTCCTGGACTTCCTCGGGCTGACCGAAGAGGCACAGGAGCACGCCATCGAGGAGGCCATGACGCTGCGCATGTCCCAAACCCTGGCCGAGTTCGGACCCGGCTTCGCCTTCGTCGGCCGGCAATACCCCCTCGACGTCGACGGCGATGACTTCTTCATCGACCTGCTGCTCTACCACGTCCCCTCGGACCGCTACGTCGTGGTCGAACTGAAAGCCGGCAAATTCAAGCCCGAGCACCTAGGCCAGCTGAACTTCTACGTCGCGGCCGTCGACGACATGCTCCGGCTACCCAGACAGGCCGCCACCGTTGGGATCCTCGTCTGCGGCTCCAGGAACGAACGCACCGTGCGCTACGCCCTGGACGGCTCGGCCCAGCCCCTGGCCGTGGCGTCCTACACCTACGAGGCGCTGCCGGCCGAAGAGCAGTCGGCGCTTCCCTCACCGGCCGCCATCGCCGCAGCCCTCGAGCACGATCCCTCCACCCCTGGCAACGTGTAGCGTCCGAACCCCGCCTGCATTCTCTCCGGGTCCGTCCATGAACAGCGGCAATCGCGCATGCCTCTGCGAAGCGCTGCCCCGGTAGACACACGCGCCATCTCCGGGCCTCGTAGCCCATGGTGAAAGCACGTCCTAGATTCAGGAGCTAGCGGCACGGACGCCCAAAGTGAACTGCACCAGCCATAAACCCTTGTCGCATCAAACGTTCCTTTGATGCGACGCCGGACTGGGTCTCCCGACAGCACCCGCCGGTCGATCC
>NZ_DAOMPX010000022.1:0-52891 GCF_035445025.1 Citricoccus sp.
GCGCCCACGCCCGAGGCCCGCATCATCTTGTGCAGGTGGCCCAGCAGCCCGAACCCGGTGACGTCGGTGGCGGCGCGCGCCCCGGAGGCCAGGGCCGCGTCCGCGGCGTCCCTGTTCAGGGCGGTCATGGACGCGATGGCCGCGGCGAAGACCTCACCGGTCTGCTTGTGCCGGTTGTTCAGCAGCCCGACCCCGATCGGCTTGGTCAGCGTGATCGGCAGTCCCGCCTCGGCGGCGTCGTTGCGCAGCAGCCGGTCCGGATGGGCCACACCGGTGACGGCCATCCCGTACTTGGGCTCCGGGTCGTCGATGGAGTGCCCGCCGATGACCGGGCAGCCGGCCTCGGTGGCCACGTCCAGCCCGCCGCGCAGCATCTCGGTCATCAGCTCCATCGGCAGCACGGACCGCGGCCAGCCCACCAGGTTCAGCGCGACGACGGGCGTGCCGCCCATCGCATAGATGTCCGAGAGGGCGTTCGCGGCCGCGATCCGGCCGAAGTCATAGGCGTCGTCCACCATCGGGGTGAAGAAGTCCGCCGTGGACAGCACGGCCAGGTCCTCCCGCAGCAGCACGGCCGCGGCGTCGTCACCGTCGTCCAGGCCGACGAGGACCTCCGCCGCGCCCGGCGTCTGCCGGCCGACCAGCCCCCGCACGGCGTCCTCCAGTTCACCCGGCGGGATCTTGCAGGCACACCCGCCACCACTGGCGTACCCGGTCAGCCGGACCGCGGCGGTCGTCGTCGGGCTCGTGCGGTCCTCGCCCCGGGCAGCGGTGGTGTCGGTGGTGTCGGTGGTGGGGGTCTCGGTCCTCGTGCCCGGCGCGGTGGTCTCCATGCGGCCACTGTAGCCACGCCCGGTGGTAGTTTCGACCATGGAGGCGTCCGGGTCCTGGTGGGCCCCCCGGTCTTCAAAACCGGTGAGGCCGGGCATCCCGGCCTGGCGGGTTCGATTCCCGTCCGCCTCCGCCAACCACGGTGCCTGCCCGCGCAGCGCACCCGCCCGCCTGCCCGAGGAGGACCGTGACCGAGCAGCGCCTCGCGCAGGACCCCCGCCGCCGGATCCCGCGCACCGATGACCTGCTGGCCCTGCCCGAGGTCGCGGCCGCCCGGTCCCGGCTCAGCGAGACGGTGCTGCGGGAGGCGGTGCGGCGGGCCCAGGAACGGGCCCGATCCGGCCAGATCGCCCCCGACGACGTCGCCCCCGCCCTGGTGGCCGACCTCGCCGCCCGCTCGGCCACCAGCCTGCGTCCGGTGCTCAATGCCACCGGGGTGGTGGTCCACACCAACCTGGGCCGGGCGCCGCTGTCCGAGGCGGCCGTCCAGGCACTGGTGACGGCCAGCGGCTACGTGGACGTGGAGCTGGACCTCGCCTCCGGGGTGCGGTCCCGGCGGGGCGCGGGAACGCGGGCGGCGCTGCTGGCAGCGCTGCCGGAGGCCGAGGACGCCCTGGTGGTCAACAACGGGGCCGCCGCGCTCGTGCTGGCCACCACCGCCCTGGGCTCGGGCCGCGAGGTCATCGTCAGCCGCGGGGAGTTCGTGGAGATCGGCGCCGGCTTCCGGCTGCCGGACCTGATCGCCTCCACGGGCGCGCGGCTGCGCGAGGTCGGCACCACCAACCGGACGCACCTCGCCGACTACGCCGACGCGGTCGGTCCGGACACCGGTTGCCTGCTCAAGGTCCACCCGTCCAACTTCCGCGTCAGCGGGTTCACCGCCGCCGTGCCGGTCGCAGGGCTCAGGGACCTGGCCCTCGAGCGGGGCGTGCCGCTCGTGGTGGACGTCGGTTCGGGGCTGCTGCGCCACGACCCGGCGCTGCCGCAGGAACCGGACCTGGCCTCGGCCCTCGCCGACGGCGCGGACGTCGTCATCGCCAGTGGGGACAAGCTGCTGGGCGGCCCGCAGGCCGGACTGCTGCTGGGCCGTGCGGAGGTCATCCAGCGCCTGGCCCGGCACCCGCTCGCCCGGGCCGTCCGCGCGGACAAGCTCACCCTGGCCGCCCTGGAGGCCACGCTCATCGGGGGTCCCGCTCCGGTCGCCCGGTCCCTGCACGCCGACCCGGGACGGCTGCGCGAACGGACCGAGACGCTGGCCCGGGACCTGGCCGGGGCGCGGGGTGGTGACGCCACGGTCGTCCCGCACGACGGTCGCGTCGGCGGCGGGGGAGCGTCCGGGGTCCCCCTGCCCGGCTGGGCCGTGCGGCTGCCCGAGGCGGTCGCCCCGCTGCTGCGCGCCGGGGATCCCGCGGTCCTGCCGCGCGTGCACGACGGCGCCTGTCTGGTGGACCTGCGCTGCGTCCCCGAGCCACGCGACGAGGCGCTCACCGCCGCGGTGCGCGCGGCCCTGGACGCGCTGAGCGGAGACTCCTGAGATGTACGTCGTGGCCACCGCCGGGCACGTCGACCACGGCAAGTCCACCCTCGTCCGTGCCCTGACCGGCATGGAACCGGACCGCTGGGCGGAGGAGAGGCGCCGCGGGCTGACCATCGACCTGGGCTTCGCCTGGACCGCACTGCCCTCCGGCCGCGAGGTCGCCTTCGTGGACGTCCCGGGCCACGAGAGGTTCCTGTCCAACATGCTCGCCGGGCTCGGACCGGCACCGGTGGCCTGCCTCGTGGTGGCCGCGGACGAGGGGTGGAAACCGCAGTCCGGGGACCACCGCGATGCCATCGCGGCCCTGGGGATCGAGCACGGCCTCATCGTCATCACGCGCGCCGACCTCGTCGCCCAGGACGGCCCGGACGCGGCGGCCGCACGGATCCACTCCGTGCTGGACCGGGTCCGCGCCGAGCTCGCGGGGACCGGGCTTGCCGGGGCACCCGCCGTCGTGGTGTCCGCGGCGACCGGTGCCGGACTCGAGGACCTGCGCCGGGCCCTCGACGACGTGCTGGCCGCCACCGGCGCCCCGGACGCCACCGGGCGGGTCCGGCTGTGGGTGGACCGGTCCTTCACGGTCAGGGGGGCCGGCGCCGTGGTCACCGGCACCCTGGCCGCCGGGACGCTGTCCACCGGTGACCGGCTGGAGCTGCTCGGCGCGGGAGCCCCGCGCGACGTCTCCGTCCGCGCGCTCCACAGCCGCAACGCCCCCCACGAGTCCATCGGCCCGGTCAACCGGGTCGCGGTGAACCTGCGCGGGGTGGACGCCGAGGCCGTTCACCGGGGGGACGCCCTGGTCACGCCCGGGGCCTGGCCCCTGGCCAGCGTCGTGGACGTCCGCCGGACCACCGGGGACAGCCTCGTCGAGGCCGCCGCGGAGCTGCTGGTGCACGTCGGCACCGCCACGGTCCCGGTCCACGTGCGTCCCTTCGACGACACCCACGCCCGGCTGACGCTCCAGCGGCGCCTGCCGCTGGTGCCCGGTGACCGGCTGGTGCTGCGCGATCCGGGGGCCCGGACGATCCTGGGAGGGGTGCGGGTGCTGGACGTGGACCCGCCGGAGCTCACCCGCCGGGGGGACGGCACGCGCCGCGCCGCGACCCTGGCGGCCATGCCCGACGGCGGTGATCCCCTCGGGGAGATCACCCGCCGGGGCGCGGTGCGGGCCGAGGACCTGGACCGGCTGGGGCTGACGGTGCCGGCGGACGCCGCGGGGGTCCGTCGGCTGGGGCAGTGGTGGGTCCACGAACCCGTCCTGACCGGCTGGTGCGAACGCGTGCGTGGCGCCGTGACCGGGCTGGCCGAACGGGACCCGCTGGCCCCTGGGGTGAGCCGTGGTGCCGCGCTGGACCTGCTGGCCGTGCCGGACCCGGTCCTGCTGGACGCAGTGGTGGCCGAGGCCGGGCTCGTGCACGAGGCCGGGTACCTCGTCCTGCCGGGTGCGCACCGGGGACTCGGCGCCGCCGAGCACGCCGTGGCCGCGGTCGAGGACCGCCTGGCACGGGACCCGTTCAGCGCCCCGGAGGGGGACGAGCTGACGGCCCTGCGGCTGGGGGCCCGCGAACTGGCCGCGGCGGAACGGCTCGGCCGCCTGCTGCGGCTGGACGGGTCCGTGGTGCTGCTGCCCACGGCGCCGGCCCTGGCGATGCGTGAACTGGCCCGGCTGGACCAGCCCTTCACCACCAGCCAGGCCCGCCGGGCCCTGGGCACCACCCGGCGGGTGGCGATCCCGTTGCTGGAGTTGCTCGACGCCCGTGGCTGGACCCGCCGGCTGGATGCCGGACACCGCGAGGTGGTGCGCTGACGCAGGCGCCGGCCCTCGACGACGGAGCACTCCGGCAGGCGGCCCCATGCAGGCCCGCCGATCCGCTCTTGTTGCAAATGATTCTCAGTAACGATTAGAGTCGTCGGCATGCACACCTCGTTCCCGCCTGCCGAGCGCCCCTCTCCCGCGACCGTCCCGTTCCGCACGACGGGCACCTCCCCCCACGCTCGACGCCCCCTGGGTGGGGCCGTCGCCCTGGGCGCCCTCGCACTGGTCGTCTCCGCCTGCGCACCGGGGCCGGGTGCCGGGACGGGGGGTTCCGCGGACACCGGCGGCACCGGTGCGTCCTCCCCCGCCGCATCGACCACCGAGGGGCCGGTCAACGCGGAGCAGCGCGCCTCCCGGACCGAGGTCGCCGCGATCGCCCCCCGGGTGGTGCTCAGCCATGAGGGGGGCCTGCTCACCGTTGACGCCGAGACCGGCGAGACGGTCCACGAGGAGGACCTGCCAGGGTTCCTGCGGTTGAACAACGCGGGGGACGGCCAGCACGTGATGGTCACGAAGGGGGATGCCTTCGAGGTCTACAACGCCGGCATCGACGCGCAGGGCCACGGCGACCACTTCCACTACTACACCTCGGATCCGGGCCTGAGCGGGATCCGCTTCGAGGCCCCGCATGCCGGGCACGTGGTGGTCCACCACGGGCTGACCACGCTGTTCGCCGACGGCGACGGCTCGGTCCAGACCTTCACGTCCGAGCACCTGAAGGAGGGCCAGCCCCGGACCGAGCAGGCCTTCACGGACGCCGCCCACCATGGCGTGGCCCTGGAGCTCACCGATGGCACCCTGCTGACCACCCAGGGCACCGAGGAGTCCCGTGACACCGTGCAGGTCAGGGACGGCGACGAGGTCGTCGCCGAGACCTCCGAATGCCCCGGCGTACACGGTGAGACCGCGGCCGCTCCGGACGAGAGCGGTGACGTGGTGGTGCTGGGCTGCGAGGACGGACCGGTCGTCTACCGCGGCGGAGCCTTCCACAAGGTGCCCGTCGACGGTGACTACGTGCGCAACGGCAACCTGGCCGGCTCTGAGCACTCCTCGATCGTCCTGGCCGATATGAAGACCGACGCCGAGGCCGAGCAGGAGCGCCCGACCGAGGTGGCCCTGATCGACTCCCTGGAGGACTCTCTGACCACCGTGGAGCTGGGCTCGTCTTACTGGTTCCGGTCCCTGGCCCGGGGTCCGGAGGGGGAGGCCCTGGTGCTGACCTATGACGGTGAGCTGACGGTCATCGACGAGCAGACCGGGACGATCACTGGCGAGATCCCGGTGATCGAGTCCTGGGAGGAGAAGGACGAATGGCAGCAGCCCGGCCCCATCCTCAAGACCGCCGGGTCGATGGCCTACGTCACCGACGCCGAACAGCAGAAGCTGGTGGTCGTGGACCTGGAGGCCGGTGAGGTCGTCCAGGAGGTCGACCTGCCGGTGAGCCCCGTGGAGATGGCCGTCGTCACCGGGCACCCCGAGGCCCCCGCGTCGATCACGGCAGGCGCCGCCGCTTCCGAGGGCGAGCAGCCCGACGCAGACCAGGACCACGGGGGGCACGGGCACTGACGGCCACCCCGGGTGCTACGGCAGGTCCTCGTCAGCCACCTCGAGGTGTTCCACCGTCCGGTCCCCGACGGGGGTCTCGGTCGTCACCACGATGGAGGCGGTCCGGCCCACCAGGGCGCAGTTCTCCGGTGCACCGGGCACCAAACCGACGATCGTGGCCACCCGGATGCCGGAGTCGTCCTCCTCGACGGCGGTGCGCGATCCGTAGCAGTCGGGCGTCCCGGTGGGAAAGTGGAAGCGCAGTTCCCGCTCCGAGACGACCTCGTAGTCCGTCCACTCCACGACCTTCTGGCCGGTCAGGTCGTCCCGGGGCTCGTCGTCCACGACGGCGTCCCCGGTGGTGTCCTGCGTGGGGGCCGAATGGGCGGTGGAACTGCCGCTCACCCCACTGCCACCGCTCTCGTCCCCGCCGCCCGGATCCTGACGGGCACACCCGGCCCCCGCAGCCGTCAGCAGGGCCACCCCGGCCAGGACGGCCACGAGGCGGTACCCGCCGCGGGAGATCGGTCTCACGGGGTCTCACCACTCCCGTCGTCCTCAGCGGCGGCGTACAGCTCCTCGACGCGTTCATCGAAGTAGGGGCCACTGATGTAGGCCGTGCTGTTCGAGGGACCGAACGACGTCACGCTGCGCACGTAGCCCCGGCCGGTCGAGTCGTCGTACTCGGTCAGCCACGGACCACCGGAGGAGCCCGGGCCGAAGTCGCAACCGCTGATCGAGGGGAACAGGAAGGTCTCGACCTGCTGGGTGACGGTCGTTCCCGTGCACGTCCACATCCGCTCGCCGGCGTCCAGGTTGACGGGGTAACCGAAGATGGACGCGTCGAACTCCCGGCTGCCGCCGGTCGCCAGGCCGTGGCCCCCCACGGCGTCGGCCACGGTCTCGCCGTTCTCGTTGTCCTGGGTGGTCACGAGGGCCACGTCGGAACTGAAGCCCCGGCCGCTCGCGCCATGGGTGATCCACTCGTCGAAGGCCCTGAACGATGCCGCGGCGAACGTCCCCTCGGTCCCGGGGCCGTGATCGTACCCGGGGGCGAACACCCAGTTCGCGTGCCAGGTCTCGCCCGGTCCGCCGTGCACGCAGTGTCCGGCCGTGATCACGAGACGCTTCGAGGCGCTGTTGACCGCGGACCCAGAGCAGACGTAATCCCGTCCGTCCTGCTGGTTGCGGAAGAAGACCTTGCCGTTGGTGGGGGAGTCACCGGCCTCCATGGGGGAGGACTCGGCGCTGGTCGGAGCCGGCGCCCCGGCCGGGTCGTCGGCGGGAGGAGCCGGCTCGGCGATGATGGTGGGCGGGTCGGACTCGTCCGCGGGGGAGGAGGGGGCCTCGTCCACGGCGTCGGCCGAGGCCCCCGCACCGGACTCCTGACCGGTGCCGTCGCCCTCCGGTCCGTCGGCCGGGATGGCCCTCTCCATGCGCTCGGCCGTCCAGTACTCCGTCACGGCCTCCACGTCGTCCACGGCGGTCCCCGGGTCCTGGGACCCCGCGGTGGGCGCGAGGCCCGTCAGGTCGTCCGTGACCGGCGCGGCGGTGACGGTCGTCGTCGTCGCCTCCCGGCCCGGCCGCCCGTCCGCGTCGGCGTACGCCGGCACCGGGGAGGTGACCAGGGCGGCTGCCGCCAGTGCTGCGGTGGGGAGGAACCACCATCTCCGTGGGTTCGCGTGGTCCATGGGTCCATCCCTCGGTCGGTCTGCGGATCCGGCCACACCTCGTCGAGGGGCAACCGGACAGCCGCGGTCTGGGGGTCACCAGAGCGTCGGTGGCTCACATGATTGGACGCGGCCCGGACAGAAGTCAAGGTTCCGGCGGTCCACGGTCCTCCGGGTCGGTGTGGGCCCGTGTGCCGACGGCACCTGCGTGGCGGGCGGGAGGGCCGGGGCGGGCGCGGGTGGCGGCCGGTGACGGGCGGTGACGGGCGGGGAACCGGCTGATACCGTCGCCGCCATGATCGGGTCTGCCGTGATCTGCGGGGCCGGCATCGCCGGGCTGTCCCTGGCCCACGAACTGGTGCGCCACGGCTGGGAGGCCACCCTGGTGGAGCGCGCGCCGGGACTCCGTGAGCAGGGATACATGATGGACTTCTTCGGACCGGGGTACGAGGCCGCGGAGCGGATGGGACTGCTGGGCCGGCTCCGGGACCTGAGCCACGACGTCGACGCCCTGGCCTATGTGGACGAGCGGGGACGGACCCGTGCCTCGGTGGGGTACGCCCGTCTGGCCCGCGCCCTGGACGACCGACTGCTGAGCATCATGCGGCCGGACCTGGAACGGGCACTGCGGGAGGCGATCGGTGACGCCGCGGAGTTCCGCTACCGGGACACCGTCCGGGAGGTCACGAACCGGGGCGACGGGGTGAGGGTGGCGTTCGCCGGCGGATCCGTCCGGGACGCCGGGCTGCTCGTCGGCGCCGACGGGATCCACTCCCACGTCCGCCGTCACCTGTGGGGTGCCGAGGAACAGTTCATCCGGTACCTGGGACTGCACACGGCGGCCTACACCTTCGACGACCGGCAGGTGCACGCCGCCCTGGCCGGCCGGTTCGTCATGACGGACACGGTCGACCGCACCCTCGGCCTGTACGGCCTGGACGGGGACCGCGTGGCGGCGTTCATGGCCCACACCAGTGATGACCCGGACCTGCCGGCGGACCGGCGGGCGGCGTTAAGGGACAGGTACGCCGGCCTGGGCTGGGTGGCCGACCGGACCCTGGACCGCTGTCCGTTGGGGGAGGAGGTCTACTACGACCAGGTCGCCCAGGTGGAGGTGCCCGACTGGCGGCGCGGGAACGTGGTCCTGCTCGGTGACGCCTGCCAGGCGGTCTCACTGCTCGCCGGGCAGGGGGCCTCGCTGGCCGTCGCCGGTGCCTGCGTCCTGGCCGACCACCTCGTCACCGCGCCCTCCGTCCCCGCCGCGCTGCGCGGGTACCAGGAGCAGTGGCGCCCCGTCGTCACCGCCGCCCAGCGGGCCGGCCGCCGGGGTGCCGAGTGGTTCCTGCCGCGATCCGAGGCCGCCCGTCGCCGGCGCCTGCTGATGCTGCACCTGATGGCCCTGCCGGGTGCCGGCCGGCTGCTCGCCCGGGGCGTCACGGGCCGGACGTCATCAGCACGGTGACCGGGGCCGTCGGGGTGACCCGGTTCAGTCCAGCGCGCGCACCGGTTCCGACCCGGCGAGCGACTCCAGGGCGGTGAGCCCCATGGCCAGTGCCCGGGCCTCGTCCGTGAACAGGTGGCCGAGCACGCGGGACGCGGCCAGGGCCAGTGCCGCCGGCCGCTCCAGGCCGAACCAGCCCATGATGGTGTCCAGTCCCGACGGGGTCACCCGCCAGGTCTTGTCCGCGTCCTTGACGATCGAGTCCTCGATGGACAGGGACTCCCTGCGGCTGTCGTGACCGTCGATGATCTCCAGGATGCGCCGGATGCGCTCACCGGGGTGACCCACCTCCGTCAGGATCTCACCGGCGATCCGGGCGCCCTCCCGTTCGTGCAGCAGCACCAGGTCCGGTCTCCCGCCACCGGGGGCGATCGCCTCCAGCACCTCGTCCTCCGGGACCCGGGACCAGCCGACGTCGTGCAGCAGGATGGCCGGGAGCACCACGTCGGCGTCCGCCTCCGGGTGGAACTCGAGCAGCGCGGCCGCGATCCCGAAGGCGTAGAGCGAATGCCGGTCGTTGCCGCGCACGCGCAGGTGGGGCGCGGCCAGGTCCCAGATCCGCCGCTGGGCCTCGTCGAGGTCGGGCAGTCCGCGCAGGCTGGCGCGGTCGGGCAGGAACGCCGAGACGTCGCGTCCCAGCTGGTTGGCGGCGGGGCGTGTCTGCGGGCTCATGACTGCCATGCTGGGCGAACGGACCGTCGTCGTCCAGCCCGGTGTCCCGCTGGACGGAAGGGCGCGGTCAGTCCCAGTCCAGGTCACCGAAGGAGGAGGGGAACCGCGGGCGTCGGCTGCGCAGGAATTCCCCGACGACGGCGGCCCCCAGGTCCTCCGGGTCCGGCGCCACCACGCGACCACCCACCCGGCGGGCCATGGCGGTGAGGAAACGCTCGAGCCCGGGATCGTCGCCCAGCCGGAAGAAGGTGATCTCCGCCCCGTTCCGGCCCACCCGGTCCAGTTCGGCCACCGTGGCGCGCAGGGTCTCCGGCTCGGGCGGGTAGGAGAACCAGGATTCCCCGTGGGCCATCAGGCGGGCGGTGGGCTCCCCGTCGGTCACCACGAGCAGCACGGGCTGCCGGGTGGGGTGCTTCCGGAAGAACGCACTGGCCAGCAACAGCCCGTGGTGCAGGTTGGTGCCCTGCTCCCGCAGCGGCGGCAGGGCCGTGAGCTCGTCGACGGTGACAGTCTGGGCGTAGCGGCCGAAGTTCACCAGTTGCAGCGCGTCCCCGCGGAACCGGGTGGAGACCAGGTGGTGCAGGGCCAGCGCGGTGCGCTTCATGGGGACCCAGCGGCCCTCGGCCGCCATGGAGAACGAGGTGTCCACCAGCAGCACCACGGCCGCCTGGGTGCGGTCCTCGGTCTCCTGGACCTCCACGTCCTGGACCTGGAGCCGCAGCCCTGACGCCGGATCCCGGCCCTCGGCGGCCGTTCGCCCGATCGCGTTGGTCACCGTGCGCGTGACGTCCCACGGCTCGGCGTCCCCGAACTGCCAGGGCCTGCTGGATCCGGTCAGTTCCCCGGCGGCCCCGGCATGGCGGGTGTCCCGCTGGCCCTGGCGGCCCGAGAGCCGGCCCGCGGCGTCCTTCAGCAGGGACTGCCCCAGCCGGCGCATGGCCCGCGGTGAGAGCCGCAGGTCCCCGTCGGTGCCTCGTCGCAGCAGGCCGGAGTCGCGCAGGGTCTTCTCCAGGGCGGCCAGTGTCCGGGCGGAGGCCGCGGCGTCATCACCCAGGTGGCGGTCGAGCGCGTCGACGTCGAGGTCGGACAGGGTCGAGCCCGCATAGGACTGGGAGAGCTGCTCGGCCAGTTCGTCGAGCTCGGCGAGGTCCTGGAGCACGCCGGTGCCGTCGCCCAGTCCCAGGCCCTGGTCCCCGTCGAAGGACTCCGAACCGGACCAGTCCTCACCGGGGCGCAGGCCCTGGAGGTTGGCGTCCAGCCGGCTGAGCTGGTCCATCAGCTCGGGGGAGCCGAAGGCCTGGGCGGACAGGGCCATGAGCTCCTCCCGCTGCTCGCGCGTCATGGACCGCAGCATGCGCTGGGCGGCGGCCGAGCGCTTGGCCAGGGCGTCGATCAGCTCGTCGATGTCCTGGGGGTCCTCCGGGAACTGGTCGCCGTGCCGGGCCATGAAGTCCTCGAAGTCCTGCGGGGTGTCCTCGCCGCGGGCGTGCTTGGCCAGCAGCTCGTTGAGGTCGCGCAGCATCTCGGTGATGGCGGCCCGGTCCTCGTCCGTGGCGTTCTGCAGGGCGTCCTTCATCCCGGCGAAGCGCGCCTCCAGCATCTCCCGGCCCAGCAGGTCCTTGATCTGCTCGTAGCGTTCACGGGCCGTGGAGGACTGCCAGTCGTAGGAGGACAGCTCGGTGACGGCGGCCGCGGTGGAGGGGGGAAGGTTCTGCAGCTGCATCTCCCGGAAGGACCGGTCCGTCTCCTCCATCCGGATGTCCCGGGCCAGTTGCTTGCGCTCCTCGAGCACCGCCTCGTCCAGCAGGCGCCGCACCTCCTGGAGCGTGCCGTCCAGGCGGTGCCGGCCGAGCAGGTCCTTGCGGCGCTGGGCCACCCGGCCGGCCAGGTCGTCCAGTCCGGTCATCGTCCGGGACCCCCGGCGCAGGTACTCGCGCAGGGCCCGTTCGGGGGAGTATCCGGCCATGACGTCCTCGGCCACGGCGTCCAGGGCCTCGGACAGGTCGACCGGGGGCGCGAGCGGATCGGGGCCGCCGGCATAGCGGCCGTAGCGTGATGACCTGCCGTGGCGCATGGTGTCTCCTCAGCCGTAGACGGTCTGCCCGTCCCCGGACTCCTTGGACAGCTCCCGGGCCAGGAACAACCCCTCCAGGGCGAGCTCGATGGCCCCGGCGCGGTGGCCCGGGCTGGACGCGCCGTTGGCCCCGGCCCGGGCCGCGATCTCGTCGTACAGTCCCGGGTCCTCCAGTTCCGGCAGCTCGGCGAGGAACTCCCCGGCGGTGACCCGCTCCCCGGTGGTGATGGTGCGGTGCCCGTCGAAGGCGTCCACGAGCGGGGCCAGGTCCAGCCCCGCGAAGTGCTCGCGCACCGCCTGCGCGGTGGCGGTGCGCAGCAGGTGCTCCAGGATCTCGTCCTCGCGGCCCTCCTCACCGGACTCGAACTCGATCTTGCCGCCGAGCACGTCGACCGCGGCCTCGATGTCCACCAGCCGGGCGACCGCCTCGTCGGCGCCGGCCGGGCCGTCCTCGCCCCGACCGCCGGTGCCGCCGCGCACCGTGGCCCGGTGGCGGGCCGCCGCCGCGATCGTCTCGGCCCCGGCGATCGCGAACCGGGCCGAGACGCCCGAGGACTGGTTGACCGCCGAGGAGGAGCGCAGGGCGCGGGTGAACCGGGCCAGGATCTCCAGCAGCACGTCCGGGACCTCGGCCGTGAGGTGGGCCTCCTGCCGGATGACGGCGATCTCATCGGACAGCTCGAGCGGGTAGTGGGTGCGGATCTCCGCCCCGAAGCGGTCCTTGAGCGGGGTGATGATACGGCCTCGGTTGGTGTAGTCCTCCGGGTTGGCCGAGGCCACCACCAGGACGTCCAGCGGCAGGCGCAGCACGTAACCGCGGACCTGGATGTCCCGCTCCTCCATGACGTTCAGCAGCGCCACCTGGATCCGCTCGGCCAGGTCCGGCAGCTCGTTCAGGGCCACGATCCCGCGGTTGGCGCGGGGCACCAGTCCGTAGTGGATGGTCTCCGGGTCGCCCAGGCGCCGGCCCTCCGCCACCCGCATCGGGTCCACGTCCCCGATGAGGTCGGCCACCGAGGTGTCCGGGGTGGATAGCTTCTCCACGTACCGCTCGGAGCGGTGCCGCCAGGCCACGGGGAGCCGGTCCCCGTCAGTGGCGGCGCGCGTGATCGACTCGGCCGTGATCGGTGCGTAGGGGTGCTCGTTGAGCTCGGAGCCGGCGATCACGGGCGACCACTCGTCCAGCAGCCCGCTCAGGGTGCGCAGCAACCGGGTCTTGCCCTGCCCGCGCTCGCCGAGCAGGACGACGTCGTGCCCGGCGATCAACGCACGCTCCAGCTGCGGGATGACGGTGGTCCCGAAGCCGTGCAGTCCGGGCCAGGGGTCCACTCCCGCGGCCAGGGCGGCCAGCAGGTTCTCGCGAATCTCCTCGCGCAGGGTCCGCATGCGGTGCCCGGAGGCGCGCAGCTCGGCCAGGGTGCTGATCTCGGGACGGGTGCTCACGGTCCTCACGCTAGTCCCGCGCCCCGGACGCGTCGAGGGGTGTCCCGGGACCCGGGCGCGTCCTAGGCTGGCCGTGATGGACCAGGACAGCCAGACCCCCCAGCCCCCCACCCTGCTGTTGCTGGTGCGGCACGGACAGACGCCCACCACCGGACAGGTGCTGCCGGGCCGTGCCCCGGGACTGCACCTGTCCGAGGCCGGCCGGGACCAGGCCGACCGGGTGGCCGGGCGACTGGCCGCACTGCCGGTCACCGCGGTGTACTCCTCGCCCCTGGAACGCACCCTGCAGACCGCGGGCCCGACGGCGGAGCGCACCGGGGTGCCGGTCCTCACCGAGGCGGGGCTCATCGAGGGGGAGTTCGGCGACTGGACCGGCCGGTCGCTGGCCGAGCTGGCACGGCTGCCGGAGTGGCACACCGTCCAGCACGAACCGGAGGCGTTCCGCTTCCCGAACGGGGAGAGCTTCGTGGAGATCCGGGACCGGATGGCCCACACCCTGACGCGGTTGCGGCGGGCCCATGCGGGCGGGACGGTCGTGTGCTTCTCCCACGCGGACCCCATCCGGGTGGCCGTGTCCGACGCCCTGGGCACGCCGCTGAACCGCTTCCAGCGCCTGAGCGTGGGCCCCTGCTCGGTCTCGGCCATCGCCTACCGGGACGGTGAGGACCCGGTGGTGCTGACCGTGAACTCCACGCAGGACTCGCTGGCCGAGCTCCGGGCGTCCTAGGTCCCCGCCGTGTCCGCCGACGTGTCCCCCGATCCCGCGGGTGCACCGCGCGTCCCGGACGTGGACCTGCTGCGGCGCGGGGAGATCGAGCTGCTGGGCCGGATGGTGAACAGCAGCAACGAGACCTTCCTCGCCGAACTCACCCTCGGGGAGGTGCAGCACTGGGCGATCTACAAGCCGGAGCTCGGTGAACGGCCGCTGCGGGACTTCCCGCCCGGGCTGCACCGCCGGGAGAGCGCCGCCTTCCTGCTCAGCGAGGCGCTCGGCTGGGGTCTCGTGCCACCCACGGTCGTGCGCGAGGAGGCCCCCTTCGGCGTCGGGTCGCTGCAGCTGTTCATCGAGCACGACCCGGACCGGCACTATTTCGTCCTGCTGGACGGCGCCGCCGATGCGGTGGCGCTCGCGGGACCGGCCGGCCCCGAGGACCCCCTCGCCGTGGTCGACCAGTTGCGCCGGCTGGCCCTGTTCGACCTCGTGGCCAACAACGCGGACCGCAAGGCCGGGCACGTGCTCGCCGGGACGGACGGGCGCCTGTGGGGGATCGACCACGGGCTGTGCTTCGCCGCCCCGTACAAGCTGCGCACGGTGATGTGGGACTTCGCCGGTGAGGAGATCGACCCCGGTCTGGTGGCCGACGTCGCCCCGCTCGCCGAGGAGGTGCCCGGGGAATTGGCGGACCTGCTCCACTGGCGTGAGGCCGATGCCCTGCAGGCGCGGGTCCGTCAGCTGCTCACCGCACCGCGGTTCCCGCAGGACCCCAGCGGGATGCGCTTCCCCTGGCCGCTCATCTGATCAGAGCCTGACCTCCACGTCCGCGTCCTTCTTCAGCTCCTCCATGCGCTGCATGATGGCCTCGTTCTGCTTCTGTGAGGTGACCTGCTGCTCGAGCTGCGGCTTGGCCTCCTCGAAGGACGGGGTCTTGGCGGAGGGGCTGGCCCCGCCCTCGCCCTCCTGACCGCCGTCCTGACCGCCGCCCTGCTGCTGGGAGGCCACGGCCTGGTCGTAGAGGGCCTTCAGTTCCTTCTCGGTGGGCTTCGGGACGTCGATCTCCTGGATGGCGGCCGTCATGAGCACCTGCTTCCGGGCATCGGAACGGACCTGGTCCTCGGCGAAGCCCCGTTCCTTGTAGGCCGCCATGAGCTCGTCGACGGAGCCGAGCTGCTGGGACTTCGCGGTCTCCTCCAGCAGGGCGTCGACGTCCTCGTCCGTGGCCTCGTGCCCGCTGGCCTGGGCGTCCTGGACCAGCAGCTCGCTGCCCACCATGGAGTCCAGGGTCTGCTTCTTCAACGCGTCCTGGTCGAGTTCCTGGCCGGACATCTGCGCCTGCAGGGCCATCTGCTGGAACTGGGACTCGTAGACACCCGAGAAGTCCTTCCCGGAGATCTCCTCGCCGTTGACGGTGGCGACGACGTCCGGGATCCCCTTCAGGTCGGGCTCCGGCATGGCCTCCTGACCGTTCTCGGGCGCGGCCTGGCTCGCGCTGGCCGCCTCGGTGGAGGCCGTGCCGGCGGTGGTGGGTTCGGCATCCGCGCTGCCGCAGGCCCCGAGGGCGAGGAGCGAGCCGACGAGTGCGACGCTGGTGAGCAGTTTCCTCCGCATGAGGATGACCGTCCTTTCTGGAGATGGCCCGGGCACCGTAGCAAGCCACGCTGGGCGTCGCGGTCAGGAAGCGGTCAGCACGCGCACAGACTCGGACGACGCTGCCGGGCCGGCAGGGGGTTGACGCCGAGGAGGCCACGTCCTAACGTACAACCATCCGGTTGTATATCTGACCGGGACACACCAGGAGGCCACGGTGGTCGATGACACGTCACTGACGCTGAGCGACGACGAGGTGGACCGGATCTTCCGGGCCCTCGCGGATGCGACGCGGAGGGACATCGTCCGGCGGACCCTCACGGAGGAGATCACCGTCTCCGCCCTTGCCGCCGCGTACGAGATGTCGTTCGCGGCCGTCCAGAAGCACGTCTCCGTCCTCGAATCGGCGGGACTCGTGCACAAGAACCGACACGGCCGCGAACGCCTCGTCCGCGGCAACCCCGACACCCTGCGCAAGGCCCAGCTCCTGCTGGATCAGTACGAGGAGCTCTGGCGCCGGCGGATCGACCGCCTGGACGCGCTGCTGGCCGGTGACCCGGCCGGCGGACCGCCCGCGGACCCGGCGGCCCCCGCCTGACCCCGGCCTCGCCCCGACTGGAAGGCACCGACATGCCTGTCATCGACGTCACCAAGGACCCCCGTACCCTGACCATGACCATCGTGGCCGAGTTCCCCGTCCCCGTCCGCCGGCTCTGGGACGCCTACGCGGACCCGCGCCAGCTGGAGCGGTTCTGGGGCCCGGTCGACTGGCCGGCCACCTTCACCCGGCACGACCTCTACCCCGGCGGGGAGTCGCACTACCTGATGACCGGCCCGGACGGGCAGCAGGCCGGCGGGTACTTCGAGTACCTCGCGGTGGACCCCGGCCGCTCCTTCGAGGTGCTGGACGGCTTCCGCGCCGAGGACGGGTCGAAGGACCGGCAGATGCCGACCATGCGCATGGTCTTCACCTTCGAGGAGACGGACGCCGGCTCCCGGGTGACCACCACCACCCACTTCGACTCGTCCGAGCAGCTCGAGCAGCTGCTGGGAATGGGCATGGAGGAGGGCACCCTGTCCGCCATGGGCCAGATGGACGCCGTCCTGGCCGACCGGCAGTCCTTCGCCGCGGGACAACCGGTGCGCACCCAGCTGATCGGGGAGGACCGGGCACGGCTCAGCCGGATCGTCCACGGCACCAAGGACCAGGTCTGGCGGGCCCACCACGACCCGGAGCTGCTCACGCGGTGGCAACTGGGTCCTGACGGCTGGTCCATGCCGGTCTGCGAGGTCGGCACCGCCGTCGGGGACACCTATCGGTACGAGTGGGAACAGGAGGGAGGGGGGAACCGGTTCGGCTTCACGGGCGAGGTCCTGGAGATCGAGGCCCCGCACCGCGTGGTCACCACGGAGTCGATGACCGGCCAGGACGGCCCGCCGGTGGTCAACGAACTCACCCTCACCGAGGTCGAGGGCGGCACCCTGCTGTCCCTGCTCATGACCTTCCCCGAGGGTGCGCGCGAGACCGTCCTGGGCACCGGCATGGCCGACGGCATGGAGGCCAGTTACGCCCGCCTCGAGTCGGAGGTCCTCGCCGCCGCCTGAGCTCACCTAGGCTCAAGCTGTGGCTGACATCCAGACGAGTTCCCTGCACACCACCGCCATCGGCGACCACGGTGACCGCGTGGTCTTCCTGCACGGCCTGTTCGGGCGCGGCAAGAACTTCACCCGGATCGCCAAGGACCTGGCGCCGGACTACCGGAGCCTGCTGGTGGACCTGCCCAACCACGGGCAGTCCGACTGGACGGACACGGTGGACTACCGGCAGATGGCGGACTCCCTGGCCCGGTCCCTGCGCGAGGGCTTCGCCGCGCAGGGACCGGTCGCCGTAGTCGGGCATTCGATGGGTGGCAAGGTGGCGATGGTGCTGGCACTGCGCCACCCGGACCTGGTCTCCCGGCTGGTCGTGGTGGACATCGCCCCCACCCAGGCCGGGGGCGCCGAGGGCGAGTTCGCCCACCTGCTGGACAGCCTGGCCGCCGTGGACCTGTCCGCGCTCCAGCGGCGGTCGGACGCGGACGAGGCCCTCAAGGAGCCCATCCCGTGGGACACCACCCGGTTGTTCCTGCTCCAGAACCTGCGCAGCGGACGGGAGGGCTTCCACTGGGAGCCGAACCTGGAGCTGCTGCGGTCCAGCCTGGACGCGATCGGCGGCTTCCCGGACACCGGGGACGCGGTCTACGATAGGCCGGTGCTCTGGGTGGCCGGCGGCCGGTCGGACTACGTCCGGGACGAGTACGCCCCCATCATGCGCGGGTTGTTCCCCAGGACCCACCGGGTGACCATCCGCGAGGCCGGCCACTGGGTGCACTCGCAGGAGCCGGAGAAGTTCGTCGAGGTGCTGCGCGGGTTCCTCCAGCACACCGGGGCCTGATTCCGGCTCGCCGACGGCGGCGGGAGAGACCCATGGGGCAGGGCATCGAGGACTACGGGGTCATCGGGGACCTGCACACCATGGCCCTGGTCGGCCGGGACGGGTCGATCGACTGGCTCTGCCTGCCGCGGTTCGACTCCGGCGCCTGCTTCGCCCGGTTGCTCGGGGACGCCGAGGCCGGCTTCTGGCAGATCGCCCCGGCGGACGCCCGGCCGTGCACCCGGCGCCGTTACCGGGGACAGACGCTCGTGCTGGAGACCGAGTGGGAGACCCCGGAGGGAACGGTCCGCGTGGTGGACGCCATGCCGCCCCGTGAGGGCGAGGCCACCGACCTGGTCCGGGTGGTCGAGGGGGTCCGCGGGCGGGTGCCGATGCGCATGGAGCTGCGACTGCGGTTCGACTACGGGCACATCGTGCCGTGGGTGCGCCGTCACGGGGAGCGGCTCTCCGCGATCGCCGGCCCCGACGCCGTCTGGCTGGACACCCCCGTGGCGCTGCACGGTGAGCACCTGGCGACCGTGGCCGAGTTCGAGGTCGCCGCCGGGCAGAGCGTGCCCTTCGTCCTGACCTATCACCCCTCACACCACAGCCCTCCTGCGCCCAGTGACGCAGCCGGGGACCTGTCCTGCACCGAGCGGTTCTGGACGGACTGGGTGGGCCGGGCGGAGTACACGGGGGAGTGGACGGAGGCTGTCACGCGCTCGCTGGTGCTGCTCAAGGCCCTCACCTATGCCCCCACCGGGGGGATCGTGGCGGCGGCGACCACCTCCCTGCCCGAACGGCTCGGCGGGACCCGGAACTGGGACTACCGCTACTGCTGGCTGCGGGACGCGACCTTCACGCTGCAGGCACTGCTCGGCACCGGTTACGTCCAGGAGGCCGGGGCCTGGCGGGACTGGCTGCTGCGGGCGGTGGCCGGGGACCCGGCCGACCTGCAGATCATGTACGGCATCGACGGCTCCCGGCGGCTGACCGAGCTGGAGCTGGACTGGCTCTCCGGGTACGGGGGATCGCGCCCCGTACGGATCGGCAACGCGGCGGTGGCCCAACTCCAGCTCGACGTGTGGGGGGAGGTGCTGGACGGGTTGCACGTGGTCCGATCCTCGGGGCTGTCACCCGTCGCCGAGGCCTGGGACCTGCAGCAGGCGCTGGTGGAGCACCTCGAGGGCCGATGGCGGGAACCGGACAACTCCCTGTGGGAGGTGCGCGGACCACGCCGGCACTTCGTGCACTCCAAGGTCATGGCCTGGGCGGGCCTGGACCGGGCGGTGCGCGGTGTGGACCGGTTCGGCCTGTGCGGTCCGGTCGAGCGGTGGCGGGCCCTGTGCCAGGAGATCCACGACGAGGTCTGCGACCGCGGGTACGACCCGGTGCGGGGCACCTTCACCCAGTCCTACGGCTCCGCCGGGCTGGACGCGGCCCTGCTGCTGATCCCGAGGGTGGGGTTCCTGCCGTGGAACGACGCGCGCGTGGCCGGGACGGTCGACGCGGTCCAGCGCGAGCTGGTCGAGGAGGGGCTCCTGCTGCGCTACCGGTCCGGGGCCGACGTGGACGGGCTTCCCGGGGTGGAGGGGGCGTTCCTGGCGTGCAGCTTCTGGCTGGCCGATGCGCTGCACGGGATCGGCCGGACCGACCAGGCGCGGAAGCTCTTCGAGCGTCTGCTGGGACTGCGCAACGACCTCGGGATCCTCGCCGAGGAGTACGACCCCCTCTCCGGCCGCCACCTCGGCAACACCCCGCAGGCCTTCAGCCACGTCGGACTCGTCAACACCGCCCGGCACCTCTCCGTCCCCCTCACCGACCACTGACGCCGCCGGCCTCCCCGGTGAGGCGCTCACGCCGCAGGCCGCTGCACCCCGTGCCCGGGGTCCCGGCAGGGGCGGCTTAACGTGTCCGTGCCCGGTCCTACGGTGGTCTCGTCCAACGGAAAGAGCACTCACCCACCCGAGGTCGTCATGACCACCCCTACGACCACCCCGACCCCCCTGCTGACCGCCGACTACCGCACCGCCGAGGCGTTCACCAGCTGCGGGGCCAGCTATGACACGCTGGCCGCCGTGGCCACCCGCCTGGCGATCCTGGCCGTCGAGGACACCCTGAACGACCCCAGCGAGGAACGCACCACCGAGCGCATCACCCTCGTCGAGCACCTCATGCGGTTCGCCAACGCCCACGGGTCCACGCGGCCGGCCGCGGCCGTCCGGCAGGCCATGGCCAGCATGCTGTACGCCATCGGGCAGCCGGGCACGCCGGTGCTGTCCATCCTGGAGGAACTGCACATCGCCACCTCGCACACCCAGTGAGGCCGGCGGGACGGAATAGCCGCCGCGGATCCATGGTTGCGCCCGGTATGCGAGCTATGACGTATTCCCGGTACGGAGACAACAGTGTCCTCGAGATGACCGACCTGCCCCGGCCCAAGGTGGGCCCCGGTCAGGTCCTGATCCGGATCAGGCGGTCCTCGGTCAACCCGGTGGACTGGAAGGTGATGTCCGGCGGCCTGGACGCGATGATGGACGCCCATTTCCCGGTGGTGCCCGGCTGGGACGTGGCGGGCGTCGTCGAGGAGGTGGGGCCCGACACCCCGGAGTTCAGCCCGGGCCAGCGGGTCGCGGCCTACGCCCGCAAGATGGTCGTCTCCGGCGGCACCTTCGCCGAGTACGTGACCGTCCCGGCCGAGTTCGCCGCCCTCATCCCCGAGGCCGTGACGGACGACGTGGCCGGGGCGCTGCCCCTCACCGGGTTGACCGCGCGCCGTTCCCTCGACGCGCTGGCCCCCACGGCCGATGACACCGTGCTGATCCACGCGGCCTCCGGCGGGGTCGGGTACCTGGCCTGCCAACTGGCGGTGGCCACCGGTGCCCGTGTGCTCGGCACCGCCTCCGAGGCCAACTTCCCGAAGCTGGAGGCCCTGGGCGTGGTCCCGGTCAGGTACGGCGAGGAGCTCCTTGAGCGCGTGCGTGAACTGGCCCCGGACGGCGTCCAGGCGGTCGCCGACTTCTCCGGCGCCGAGGGGGTCCTGGAGACGACCCTGGCGGTGCTGCGCGACGGCGGCCGGCACGTGTCCATCGCCGACCCGGCCGTGGAGGACCACGGCGGGCGCTGGCTGTGGGTGCGCCCCGACGGCGATGGCCTCGCGGACCTGCTGGCGCGGGTGGAGCGGGCAGAGCTGACCCTGGACATCGACCGGGTGCTGCCCCTGGCCGAGGTCGCGGAGGGCTTCCGACTCAGCCAGTCCGGCGAGGCCCGGGGCAAGATCGTGATCGACGTCGAGCGCTGAGCCGCCGGCCGGCGCCCGCGAGAGCGCGGGGCCGGCCGGCGGTCGCGGTCACCGGTTCAGAGCTGGACGGTGGGGTTGTCACCGGGCCGGGCCGGCTGCCCGGTGACCTTGCCCCGCACCATCTCGAACGCCGTGGCCGCCAGCCCGGGGGAGTCCCAGTACTCGGCGGTGTCCGGCTCGACCCTCAGGAGCACGACCTGCGGGTCCTCCGGTGAGGCGTCGCCGTAGAACGACTCGGTCGCCTTGCTCCAGTACTCCTTCTGGCGCTCGACGTCCCGCACCACCGTGGCCGTGCCGGACACGGAGGCCCAGAAGCCCTTCTCCGCCACGGTCACGTTCACGGCCTGGCCGCCGGTCGTGTCCGCGATCTTGGGGCTCGTCAGCCGGGTCAGGAACCACAGGGCATGGTCCTCGTCGACCTCCTGCAGGGCCATGGGGCGGCTGTGGATGCGCCCCTCGTGCGTGGTGGTCAGCATGCAGACGCTGGTGTCCGCCAGCTTCTCCAGCAGGGTCTTGACGGGATCCTTCGTGCTCATGGGCTCTCCTTCGGTTGCGGTGTCCCTGCAGTCCAGCAGACGGACACGGGGCTTGAACAGTGGCACGCCCGTGCCGGGACCGGATGACCGGCGCGCCCGCGCCACCGGTACCGTCCCCGCAGGCCTGCGGCTAGCGTGGGTCCATGAGCCAGCACGCCGAGCAGCGCCCCTCCTCCTCGTCCGACCCCTCCGACCAGGACCTCCCCGACTCGCCCCTCGGCCTGTCCCTGCCGGACGGCGCCGGCCGCAGGGTGCTCGTCACCGGTGCCACCGGCTACGTGGGAGGGCGACTGGTCCCGGAACTGCTCGCCGCCGGGTTCACCGTGCGGGCCACGGCCCGGCACCTGGACGACCTGGCCTCGCGGGACTGGTTCGACGCCGTCGAACGGGCCGAGGCGGACCTGCAGGAACCCGATCAGGTCCGCGAGGCCATGCGGGACGTGCACACCGTGCTGTACCTCGTCCACTCCATGGGCAGGGGCGATGACTTCATCGACCGTGAACGGCTCATCGCCGAGACGGTGGCACAGGCCGCGGCCGACGCCGGCGTCCAGCAGGTCGTCTTCCTCGGCGGCCTGCACCCGGACAAGCCCCTGGAGGACCTCTCCGACCACATGCGCTCGCGAGAGCAGGTCTCCCGGATCCTGCTGGCGGGCACCGTCCCGGCCCTGGTGTTCGAGGCCGGGGTCATCATCGGTTCCGGGTCCGTGTCCTTCGAGATGATCCGGCACCTCACGGAGCGGCTGCCGGTGATGCCCGGCCCGAAGTGGCTGGACAACCGGATCGAGCCGATCGCCATCCGGGACGTGCTCTACTACCTCGCCCACGCCTGCGCCCTGAGCGCGCCGGTCAATCGCGCCTTCGACATCGGCTGCGGGACGAGCCAGCCGTTCAAGACGATGATGTCCGACTACGCGGAGGTGGCCGGGCTGTCCAAGCGCACCATCTTCGCCACGCGGCTGCCTGCGCCGCGGCTCTCCGGGTTCTGGATCGGCATGGTCACCCCCATCCCGCGGGGGATCGCGATGCCCCTGGCAGCGTCCATGGCCGAGGACGCGGTCACCGAGGAGCACGACATCGCGGCCCTGATCCCGGACCCGCCCGGCGGTCTCACGCCCTACCGCGAGGCCTGCCGGCGCGCCATCGCCCGCCAGCTCGCCGGGGACGTCCCGGCCACGTGGGACGACGACGTCCTGGCCGTGCGGGACCCCGCCGAACCACTGCCCTCCGATCCGGAGTGGGCCGGCCACACGGTGTTCACCGATGTCCGCCAGCGCGACGGTGAGGCCTCACCCCACGCGGTCTGGCGCGCCATCGAGGCGATCGGGGGGACCACCGGGTGGTACTCGACGCCGGTGCTGTGGCGGATCCGCGGGGTGATGGACCAGGTGCTGGGCGGCTACGGGATGGCCCGCGGCCGGCGTGACCCGGGCCAGCTGAAGGTGAACGACCACGTGGACTGGTGGCGCGTCGAGGCGATCGAGCCGGGCCGGCTGCTGACGCTGCGGGCCGAGATGAAGACGGGTGGACGGGCCTGGCTGCAGCTGGGCGTCGAGGCGCGGGAGGGCGGTGGGTCGAGGTACCGCCAGCGCGCCGTGTTCATCCCGCAGGGGATCCTGGGACGGCTCTACTGGCGGGCCATCCTGCCGTTCCACGCGCTCGTCTTCCCGGCCATGGCGAGGAACATCCTGGCCGCCGCCCAGGAGATGGACGATCAGAGCATGACCCCGCGGTCCAAGGCGGTCGAGGTGGCCGCGTAGGCCAGCTCGGCCCGCTCCACGGTGTGCTCGAGGGAGACCATGGACTTCAGTCCGCGCACGTTCGGGCGGCCACCGGTGGGCAGGACGTGGACGGTGACGCCGTCCGGGACGTGTTCCAGTGCGTGCGTGAAGCTGTGGCGGCGGGAGATGGCCAGGGAGACCCGCAGGGTGTCGAGCATCGACGTCGGGACGGTGAGCTCCCGGTCCAGCTGGCCCGCCTGCAGCACGTAGATGGTGGTGGCGCCGCGGCGCACCGCCTGGCCCAGCGGCACCGAGGCGACCAGGCCGCCGTCGAGGTAGTGCTCGCCGGCGATCTGCGTGGGAGGCAGGAGGCCGGGCACCGTGGAGGAGGCGACGACGGCCGGCACCAGCAGGCCGGAGTCGAACGCCTGCTCGCAGGCGCGTTCGATCGAGGTGGCGACCGTGATGAAGGGCAGCTCGAGGTGCTCGATCCGGGCGTCGTGGGGAAAGTGCATGCTGACCAGGTCCCAGAGCGGCTGCGCGGAGAGGGTGTGGGTCCGGCCCCGCAGCACCCGTCCGGCCTGGCTGAGCCAGGACTGTCCGTAGATGGCGCGCGCCTCGTCCGTCTGCCACATCTCGAGGAGTTCGTGCGCCACGTCGGGGTGGGGGTTGCGGGCGACAACGGCACCGTTGAGGGCTCCGACCGAGGTCCCCACGATCATGTCCGGGGTGATGTCCCGCTCCAGCAGGGCGCGCAACTGCCCCACGTGCACGGCGCCGCGCACGCCACCGCCGGCCAGCACGAAGGCCGTCACCGGTCTGTTGTTCTCCACGCCGTCATGGTAGACCGCCCACACGAGGTGACGTCACCGCTGGTGGCTGGACGGCGTCCGCGGGGTGAACGGCTCGTGCCGGGCCGACCGGGCGGTCCGTGGGCAGGGTCCGCCCTGCCGGGTCAGCCCGCGGGGTTCAACTGTTCCGCGGCGGCCCGGCGGTGCTCCTCGACGCCGGTGTCGAGGGCGAAGATGCCGTAGGCGACGGGGCTGGCGGCGATCAATTCGGCACAGTGCGCGGCCAGCCGTGGCCACACCCGGCCACCGCGTTCCGTGTAGCGCTGGAGCGTCACCGCGAAGGCCTCCGGTGGGGCCGAGGCGTGATGGAAGGCGAAGTCCCGGGCGGGGTCGTCCACGGCCGCCGTCGTCCAGTCCAGGACCGCCGTGATGCGCTCGTCCACCACGAGCGTGTGCGCGGGGTAGACCTCCCCGTGGGTGAGGACCGACCACTGCGGCCAGTAGCTGTCCTCGTCCAGCCAGGCTCCCCACCGGTCCCGGAGGTCCGGTGCCACCTCGAACGCGGCGAGGACCCGGTCGATGTCCGTCCGCCACGCCTGGCGCACCTCGGCCGGACCCCGGGTCCGCACCCCGGCGCCGGCGGCCTCGTCCGGGTCGATGCCGTGCAGTTCGGCCAGGAAGTCCCCGAGGGACCGGGCGTAGCGCAGCGAGGCCGTGTCCAGGTGCCAGACCGGGGTGCCGTCGTCGTCGAGGGTGAGCCCGGGCTCGCCGCGCAGCAGCGGATAGGCGATCAGGTCCGGTGTGCTGATCCGCCAGTCCGGGACGGCCGGGGTCAGGTGAGGGGCCACCAGGCGCAGGGTCACGGCCTCGTCCCGGGCCCGGGCGGTGGCGTCCGGGCGGCGGGGGATCCGCAGCACCCAGTCCTGGCCGGCGGTGTCCCGGGCGATCGCCACGCGGAAGTCCAGGCCCATCTCGTTGACCCGGATCGGGCCGTCGTCGAGCAACAGTCCGGCCGAGGCCGCCAGGGCACGGATCGCGGTCCCGGTCATCGCCGAGGGGTCGTCGGTGGCCATCGGCCCAGTCTAGGATCACACCCGTCTCTCGTGCTGAGCAGGATCGGAGATGCGCCGCCGGGCGGGCGGCGGGGAAGCTGGAGCCACCCATTCAGAGGGCTGACGCGGCGGTCCACCCAGAACCGGCCCGGCCCCGACCGGCACCCGCCGAGCACAGGAGCATGATCATGAGCAAGAACCTGGCGACCTACATCTCGCTGCCCGGCACCACAGCGGAGGCCTTCGAGCACTGGCACGAGGTCTTCGGGGGCGAGCTGGAGATCATGCGCTACGGGGACATGCCGGCCATGGAGGGCATGCCCTTCACACCGGACCCGCAGTCCGTGGCGCACGTCACCCTGAGCCTGCCCGGGGGCGAGCTCGCGGGCGGTGACGTCATGGACGAGAAGGAGTACCCGCTGCGGGACACCGCGTACTCACTGCTCTACACGCTGGAGAGCACCCAGGAGGCCGAGTCGGTCATCCAGCGGCTCGTGGACGGCGGTGGCTCCGTGGGCATGCCCTTCGAACGGGCCCCGTGGGGTGGCTGGTACGGACAGGTCTTCGACCGCTACGGGGTGATGTGGGCGTTCAGCGTGGACGGTGAGGCGCCCCAGGCCTGAACCCGTCACGTGGCCCGGGCCCGGACCGGCCTCAGTGCGTGGGCCCGCCGGCCCCTCCGGCGCCGGGGCGCGGGTCCCGGTCGGCGCGACGGTGGCCGGCGAGCGCGGCACGGAGGTCGCCCTCCTCGTGCTCGCCCGTGCCCTCGCCGGTGGCGGTTCCCCTGCCGAACGGCAGGACCTTGAGCAGCGGGTGCAGGATCGCCATGATCACCAGGCCCCAGGCCAGGCCGAGGATGGCCGAGCAGATCGTGTTCACCAGCCAGGCCAGGAACCCGCCGACCACGGGAAGGCCCGCGAACGGGGATTCCAGCACGTGGACCAGGTCGTAGGGTGCGTGCCAGCCGAGGTCATACGCGCCCTGGAGCATGATGTGGCCACCGACCCAGAGCATGGCGATGGTGCCGATGAAGGTGATGAAGCCGAGGACGGCCGGCATGCCCTGGACCAGCAACCTGCCGAACCGCTGGGTGCCGGGAGAGTCCTTGGTGGTCAGGTGCAGACCGATGTCGTCCATCTTGACGATCAGCCCCACCGCGCCGTAGACGAGCACGGTGATGGCGATCGCCACGACCACCAGGATCAGGGCGCGGACCCACAGGGACTCGTCGGCCACCTCATTCATGGAGATGACCATGATCTCGCAGGACAGGATGAAGTCGGTGGTGATGGCGCCCTTGATCACCTTGTCCTCGGCCGCGGGGCCCCGTTCGACGGCCGGGGTCTCCTCGGTGCCGTGGTGACCGCGCACCTTGTGCCAGACCTTCTCCGCGCCCTCGTAGCACAGGTACGTCCCGCCCAGCATGAGGATGAACGGGATGAGCCAGGGGATGAACGCACTGATCAGCAACAGGGCGGGCAGGATGACCAGCAGCTTGTTGCGCAGCGAGCCCCAGAAGATCCTCTTGATCATGGGCAGCTCGCGGGACGGGTCCGCCCCGGAGACGTACTGCGGGGTGACCGCGGCGTCGTCGATCACGACGCCCGCGGCCTTCGTGCTCGCCTTGGCGGCACCGGCCGCGACGTCGTCCACGGAGGCGGCCGCGATGCGGGCCAGTGCCGCGACGTCGTCCAGCAGGGCGACGAGGCCGCCGCTCACCGGGTGCCCCCGTCCTGGGAGGGCTGGCCGGGGCGGCGGTCATGGACACGGGTCTCGCTCGTGATCGGCATGTCCCGAGCATACGACGGCGACCGTCCAGGCGGGTGCGGAACGGTCGTCCCCCGAGGGGGCCGGTCCTCCCGCGGGGACCATTCCTCCCCGCGGGGCGCGGCCTGCTCCCGCGGCCGCGCCCGGCGGGGGGCGGAGCGGGCTCAGACGTCGCGGCGGATGAGCTCCTCCAGCGGGGTGGGGGAGAGCAGGTAGGGCGCGACCTCGAGCACGGTGAACGCACCGGTCCTGCCCTCGGCCCGCAGGCGGGCGGCGGCCCGCCCGTAGGCCACCTGGGAGGCGGCGGTGAAGTCGGGATTGCTGCCGAGCTCGAGGGCGAACTCGATCGAGCTGCGGGACCCGCCGAGGTCCCCGGAGGTGATGACGTGCCCGCCGTGCGGCATGCCCTGGTGGTCGCGCTCGAACTCCTCCTCGGTGATGAAGTTCACGGTGGTGCGGTACGGGGCGAAGTAGTCCGGCATGGTGGTGACGGCCTCGGTGATCGCCGCGTGGTCGGTCTCGTCGGCCACCACGTAGCACTCCCGCACGTGCGCGGAGGCGCCGGTGATCTCGGCGCCCCGGCCGGCCCTGGCCTCCTCGATCGCCTCCTGGCTGGGGATCGTGTACTGCACGGCGCGCCGGACGCCGGGCACGCGCCGGACGGCGTCCGAATGGCCCTGGGACAGGCCCTTGCCCCAGAAGGTGTTCTGCTGGGCATCCGGGAACAGGGCATCGGCCAGGGTCCGGTTCAGCGAGAACAGTCCGGGATCCCAGCCCGTGGAGACCATCGCCACGTGGCCGCCCTCGCGGGAGGCCGCGTCCATGGCCCGGTAGTGGTCCGGGACGAGCTGGTGGTTGTCATAGGTGTCCACCGTGGTGAAGTGCCGCGCGTAGCCGGTGGCCTGCTCGGGGATGTCCGTGGCGCTGCCCAGGCACAGGAACAGCACGTCGACCTCGTCCGCGTGCTCGGCGGCACTGGCCGCCGGCAGGACCGGGGTGTCCGTGTCCAGGCCGCTGCGCCGGGAGAAGATCCCGACCAGGTCCATGTCCGGCTGGAGCCGCACGAGCCTCTCCACGCTTTGGCCGAGGTTGCCGTACCCGACGATGGCGGCCCTGATGGTCATGTGCTGTCCTCTTTCCACGATTTCCACGATTTCCACGATTTCCACGATTTCCACGATGTGCTGCGGTGGCGGTGCCGCGTCCGTTCCGGCCGGCCCGGCCGGGGGACCGCGGCGCCCGCGATCCCCGACATCCTAGGCCGGGGGTGACGCCGCCGCGGGCGAGGGACCGTCTCGTCGTCTCGCGTGACGGGGCCTTGCTAGACTGGGGCCACGGCGCCGTCGAGGCCGTCCGGGTCGGGGGTGTCCGCCGTCGGCCGGGGACGGGACCTGCGCGCCGAGCATCCGATTCCATGGACGCGAAACCGGCAGAGGACTTCCCATGGACAGAACCATGGAGGAGTACCCATGCCCGCGAGCCCACGCCCCGATATGCCTGTCGACGCTGCCGCTGAGGCAACCGGTGACGCACCCGGCGCCGCACCCGCCGAGGTGACCGGTGGCCGGGCCCGCCGGCACACCGGCGACGTGCCCGCGGCCCCGGGCGGCCGCCCCGCCCTCGTCGGCCGGCGCGTCTTCTCGTCGCCGATGCAGCGCCGGGTGGCCTATGCCGTGGTCTTCGAGGCCCTGGCGATCGTGTTCACCACCCTGATCCTGGCCGCCCTGGGCAACCCGGCCGGCTCCAGCGCCGTCGTCGGGGTGGTGTCCTCGGTCGTCGCCCTGCTGTGGAACATGCTGTTCAACACCCTGTTCGAGTGGTGGGAGCGTCGCTCCGGGCACACCGGCAGGCCCCTGTGGATGCGCCTGCTGCACACGTTCCTGTTCGAGGCCGGGCTCGTGGTGGTCCTCGTCCCGGCGGTGGCGCTGATCCTCCAGGTCGGCCTCTGGGAGGCGTTCCTCTACGAACTGGCGCTGATCATCTTCTTCCTGGTCTACAACGCCGTCTACGCCTGGTGCTTCGACCGCATCTTCGGCCTGCCCGACTCCGCGCAGTAGCCCCGTACGGGGAACCGGGTTGCCGCGGCGATCTCAGGCCTAGACGGCCGGCAGGCCCAGGAAGTCCCGGATCGCGGGGATCTCGCCGCGTGCCTGGGCCAGCCCCGCCTCGTGGGAGGCGCGCAGCCTGGCCACGTTCCGCTCCCCGTTCGAGACCGGCATCCGCTCCGGGACGAAGAGGTAGGCCTTGCCCTGGCGCTCGAGGTCGAAGAGCCGCTCCCGGGTCTGGTTGTACCGCGTCCACCGCGTCAGCAGCGCCTCGGCGATCGCGGGGTGCCTGCGGAAGTAACGCAGGTAGAACCGGGGGAAGCGTTCGGGACCCTTCACGTAGTCCCGTTCGCGGGTGAGCACCGCCAGGAACCGCTCGTGCCCGGCCTCCTCGGCCGCCGACACCGGGATGCCGCCGTCCGGGCCCAGCGCGCCGTCCACGTAGGTCCGGCCGTCCAGGTGCACCGGGGGCATGAGCACGGGCATGGTGGACGACGCGCGGACGCGCACCATGAGGTCCTGGATCGCCGGGGTGTCCTGGCGCCCCCACCACACCTGCTCACCGGACTCGGCGTCGAAGGCCCCGATGCGGACGGTGGCCGGGTTCGCGCAGTAGGTCTCCCAGTCGTACGGCAGCGCCTGGTCCGGCAGCCCGGTCTCCTCATAGATGTACTTCGCGTTGAACAGCCCGTCGCCCCGCACGAACGTCCTCCAGTTGCCGAACTTCGGGTCGGCCGCGAAGTCGACGAAGGAGTGCCGTGCCCGCCAGGCGTCCCGGGCGAGGTAATTCGCGGTGTTGGAGGACCCCGCCGAGATCCCGGCCACGAAGTCCAGGTGGATCCCGGCCTCCAGCAGGGCCACCACCATGGCCGAGGTGTAGGAGGCCCGCATGCCGCCGCCCTCGAAGAGCAGTGCGGTGTCGGTGACGTTGCTGCGCAGTTCCACGCCGACAGCCTAAACGGCTAGGTTTGAACGCATGGCAACCACAGCATTCAAGTCCACCCCCGTCAGCACCGTCGGCGAACTCCCCGTCGTCGGGTCCTCCGCCCCCGCCTTCGAGCTCACCGGTTCCGACCTGTCGCCCGTCTCGCTCGAGTCGCTGGCCGGCCGCACCGTCATCCTGAACGTCTTCCCCTCGCTGGACACCGGCGTGTGCGCCGCCTCCGTCCGGACGTTCAACGAACTGGCCGCCGGGCTCCAGGACACCACCGTGGTGGCCGTCTCGGCCGACCTGCCGTTCGCCGCGGGCCGGTTCTGCTCCGCGGAGGGCATCGACAACGTCGTCACCGGTTCCGTGTTCCGCTCCAGCTTCGGCCAGGACTACGGCGTGACCCAGGCCGATGGACCCATGGCGGGGCTGCTGGCCCGTGCGGTCATCGTGATCGACCCCCAGGGCACCGTGACGTACACCGAGGTGGTCCCGGAGATCACCACCGAGCCGGACTACGACGCGGCGATCGCCGCCGCCCGCGCCTGACCGGAGCACGGTGAACGACCCCTCCGACCCCCGGGATCCCGGTCGCGACGCAGCCGGGGTCCCGCCCTACCCAGGCCGGCCCCCCGTCGTCGGGCCGGTCTTCCCCGTGCCCGGGCAGTACCCGGCCCGGGGCGCGCACCCTCCGCACGGGCACCACGCCGGTACCCACCAGCACGTCCCGTACGGGCAGTACCCGCACCAGCAGTTCCCCTCCGGCCGGCCGCCCCGCCGCCCCCGCGGCGGCGTGTACCGCCTGATCATCGCCACCGGGGTCACGGGGGCCCTCATCCTCGCGGGCGGGGTCACCGTGCTGACCGTCCAGGAGATCCGGGACATCGTCGCGGTCCAGGAGGGGGAGACGGCCCGGCCCGCCGCGGAGGGGGAGCCCCTGGGGGAGACGCTGCGGCATGCCCACGAGGGCATCCGGGTGGACTGGGCGGCCGGCCCGAACCTCGACGAGGCCGGGCTGGACCAGGGCCGGAAGGTCACCGAGGCACCAGGCGTGCTGATGGTGGACACCCGGCTCATGTCCGGCATCGGCACCGGCACCGGGATCGTGCTCAGCGGGGAGGGACTGGCCATCACGAACTACCACGTGGTCGAGGACGCCTCGGAGGTCACCGTGACCGTGGCGGACACCGGTGAGACCTACGACGCCGCCGTGCTCGGGCGCGATTCCCTGCACGATGTCGCCGTCCTCCAGATCGAGGACGCCCCGGACCTGCCCACGGCGTCGATCGACCCGGAGGTGCCGCGACTGGGGGACCGTTCGGCGGCCGTCGGCAACGGCGGAGGACAGCGGTTCCTCACGGCGGTGACCGGTGAGGTCACCGCACTGGGCGAGTCCATCGTCGCCTCCTCCGGCGTGCCGGACGACTACTCCCGGCTGACGGGCCTGATCGAGACCAGTGCCGACGTCGTGCCGGGGTACTCGGGCGGGCCGCTGGTGGACGGTGACGGCCAGGTGGTGGGCATCACCACCGCCGCCTCCCAGGGCGAGGACGCGGAGGCCGTGGACGGCTACGCCATCCCGGTGGCCACCGCGCTGGAGATCGTGGCCCAGGTCCTGTCCGGGGAGGAGACGGACACCGTCAGCATCGGCGTGGACGGGGCCCTGGGGATCACCGTGCAGACCGAGGACGGGGCCGCGGTGGTCAGGGAGGTGTCCCCGGGCTCCTCCGCCGAACGGCTCGGCCTGCGGGTCGGGGACACGGTGCACGCCGTCGACGGGCACCCGGTGGTCTCGGCGGCCGAGCTGTCCGAGATCGTCAACGACCACAACGTGGGGGACATCGTCTCCGTGCAGTGGACCACCGTGGACGGCCAGGAGCGCGCCGGTGAGGTCGACCTGCAGGCGGCCGTGGTGTACTGACCGCTCAGCCGGCCAGCTCGTCGTCCACGAAGACCCGGCCGGAGACGCGCAGTCCCGCCACCGCCATCACCACGCCGGAGGCGGCCAGCAGGACGAGGACCAGCGTCCAGTCCCCGAGCCCGGCGTGGAGGAAGCCGACGGCCAGGGGCCCCAGCGCCGCCAGGATGTAGCCGAAGGGCTGGACGAATCCGGAGAGCCGGGCGGTGACGTGGGGATCGCGGCTGCGGGCGGGGATGAGCGAGATCGCCGTCGGGAACGCGAAACCGCCGGCGCCCAGCAGCACCGACCACAGCCAGGCACCGGCCACGGGTGCGAGCAGCAGGCCGATGTACCCGGCCGCCGTGAGCAGTCCGAAGCCCAGCATCCATGGTGCGAGCGTGCGGGAGCGCTCGATCACCGTGGGCATGACCAGCCCGCCGATGATGCCCATACCGGCGATGACCGCCGTCAGGGAACCGGCGAGGTTCGCATCCAGGCCGGCGTCCCGGTAGACCTGGGGCATCCAGCCGAACTGCACGTAGGCGTTCATCGCCTGCACGCCGAACAGCACCATGAGGGCGACGGCGGTGGGGGACGAGGCCAGGCTCCGGTCCGGGTGCTCGCGGGGCGGGGCCGTGGGGAAGTCGTGCCCGGTGCGGCGGGCGACGACCAGCCACAGAACCAACGGGACGAGGGCCATCAGTCCCCAGAACCCGAGGGCGTAGCGCCAGCCGTCCGCGGGGTCGCCCAGGGCGCCCGCGAGGCCGGCCATCGGGGCCGCCAGCCCTGAGCCCGCCGAGCCTCCCACGGTCAGGAACATGCTGTAGAGCGTCATCAGGACCACCGTGTGCCGGCGGCCGTGCCGCTTGACCCACGCCGGGACCAGGACGTTGCCGACGGCCATCCCGGCCAGGGCCAGCGCGGTCAGCGGCACGAACGCCCAGACCGAGCCGGAGCCCGGGCGCAGCAGCAGCCCCGCGACCACGAGCACCAGGCTCAGGGCGATGGTCAGGGACAGCCCCGCGCGCCGGCCCATCCGCACCGCGAGCAGTCCCACCACCCCGAACATGAGCCCGGGCAGCGCGGTCAGCACCCCGGCGACGCCGCCGTCGATCCCCAAGGACGCCGAGACCTCGGCCAGGACCGGTCCCAGGGAGGTGGCGCCCGGGCGCAGGTTCGCCGCGATGAACAGCACGGCCAGCACCGCCAGGACGATGCCGACGGTCCCCGGACGCGCGGACCGACCCGTGCCCGCCGCAGGTGCCGGCTGCGGAGCCCGCCCCGCGTCGGCCGGGCTGTCGGGGGCGGTGCGTGCGTCGGCGCCGGGGTCACTACTGGTCATGGACCAGTTCTACACCGTTCGTCGCCGCGGGTCCGGGGGGAGGGGGGACCTCAGACCGTGGCGAACAGCAGCAGGGACACCGCCATCACGGCCATGCCGCCCACCAGGCCGTACATCGCCAGGTGGTGCTTGCCGTACTCCCGGGCCGTGGGCAGCAGCTCGTCCAGGGAGATGAACACCATGATCCCGGCCACCACGGCGAAGGTGATGCCCAGCAGGACGTCGTTCAGGAACGGCATCAGCAGCGCGAAACCGATCAGCGCACCGGCCGGCTCGGCCAGCCCCGAGACGAAGGACCACCGCACGGCCTTGCGGCGGGACCCGGTGGCCTCCCGGACCGGCACCGCCACGGCCACGCCCTCCGGGACGTTGTGCAGCGCGATCGCCAGGGCCACGGGCAGGGCGATCGACAGGTCCGTCAGCCCGGCCACGAAGGTGGCGAAGCCCTCGGGGAAGTTGTGGAGGCTGATCGCCAGCGCGGTCACCGTGCCGGTCCTCATCATCCGCCGGCGCCGGGCGGCCGTGGCCGGGTCGTGGACCTGGCCGGGCTCGTGCGGGTTGATGGGTGCGGGGACGAGGCGGTCGATCACCCCGATCACCACGATGCCCCCGAAGAACGAGGCCACGGCCGCCCAGTGGCCCCCCGTGGGGTCCGTGGCGGCGGTGAGCGACGTCAGCGCCTTGGGCATGATCTCCAGGAAGGACACGTAGAGCATCACGCCCGCCGAGAAGCCCAGGGCCACGGACAGGAACGGGCCGCTGGTGCGCCGCGGCAGCACGGAGATGAGCCCGCCGATGCCCGTGCACAACCCGGCGAGCACGGTGAGCCCCAATGCCAGCCAGAAGTTCTCCACGCCGAGCCGTTCCTTGCGTCCGTGTCCTGCAGGGTCGTGCCCCCCCGTGCACCCCGGCGTCCGCCGAATGCCACCGGTGCCGGGGGATGCCCCGAGTGTAGGGGCGGCGGAACGGGCCTCAGTACGCTGTCCCCATGATGACGACGCCGGACCCGGCAGGTGGTCCCGCCGGCGCCGGCCCGCCGCCGGACGCCCGTCCGGTGTCCGAGGGTGGCTGGCGGGACGTCCTGGCCCTGGCCGCCTCGCGCGGGGCCTGCGTGCAGCTGTCCGTGATCCACCGCGGGGTCATCGTCCTGGACGGGGCGGTCCGCTGCCACCCGGACGCCCTGGGGTGGTTGTTCTCGGCCTCCAAGCCCTTCACGTCCCTGCTGGTCCACCGGCTGGCGGGCCGGGGCGTGCTGGACCTGGATGCCGCGGTGGGGGAGTACTGGCCCGAGTTCGGGACCGGTGGGGACGGCTCCAAGGCCGGCACGACCGTCCGGGACGTGCTCACCCACCGCGCGGCCGCCCCCACGGCGGGACCGTACCCGGCGGCGGTGCTGGCCATGCACCGCCTCGAGGCCTCGCTCGAGCGGGTGGCCCGCGGCCGACGCCGGGACCACCGCTATCCGGGCCTGTCCGCCTACCAGCCACTGGACTTCGGGTTCATCCTGGCCGAGGTGGCCCGCCGGGCCACCGGCCGTCCGTGGCCGCAGCTGCTGCACGACCTGGTGCTGGGCCCCGCCGGACTGCATGACGTCCACCCCGGGGTGCCGGACGACCAGCTGCACCGGTGCCTGCCCTTCGACGGCTCGCACCGGGCCCTGCCGGGCGGACCGGTGGTCGCGGCCATCGTCAACCGGCGGTCCGTGCGCCAGGCACGGATCCCGGCGGCGGGGATCTCGACGACGGCCCGCCAGCTCGCCCTGTTCTACCGCGACCTGCTCTCCGCCCCGGAACGGGAGGCACTGTGCGCACCCAGTTCGGACGGCGGCCGTGACGCCTGGACCCGGCTGCCCACCCGGTGGGGGACCGGGATCCAGCTCGGTGGCACCGGTGCATGGTGCCCGCTGGGGGCCACCAGCACCGTGCGGTCCTTCGGGCACAACGGTTCGGACGTGTGCCTGGGCTGGGCGGATCCCGACCTGGACCTCGCGGTCGGCCTCGTCACCGACCGGGCCAGCGGCCACCCCGCGGACAAGAGGCTGCTCGTGCGGGTCTCGGACGCGATCCGCGCCGCCGCCCGCCGGTGCTGACCGGCGTTCCGGAACTGACCGGCCCGCGTGGTTCGGGGCCGTCCCGAGACGCAGACTCTTTGCGGGCCACGCCCCTCCCAGGACCGGGCCCATCCCCAGGACCAGGGCCATCCGATAGGTTCGGCAGGACGGGATCGCCGACCCGGCCGGGGCCCTCATCGTCGTCTCATCGTCGACTCATCCCCGTCTCATACCGGTCCCGCAGGATATTCACAGGATCTTCCAAGGACAGGAACAGACGTGATGACGCACCAGGAGCCGGCGCAGCAGGCGCACACTCCCCGACCCACCGGTCGATCCAGGCGATCCACGCACGGGCGGCGCGCCGTCGTCGTCGGCTCCGGACCCAACGGGCTGACCGCCGCCGCGGTGCTGGCCCGCGCGGGCTGGGAGGTCGACGTCTACGAGCGGCACACGGCCCCGGGCGGTGCCTCCGCCTCCGCCGACGTGCTCGGCCCGGGGACCATCGTGGACCTCGGGGCGGCGGGTCATCCCTTCGGTGTCGCCAGCCCCGTGTTCCGGGACCTGGACCTGGGCGCACACGGCCTCGAATGGCTGCACAGTGACTACCCGATGGCACACCCGCTGGACGGCCGTCCGGCGGCGATCCTGCACCGTACCCTCGAGGCCACGGCCGCCGGACTCGGTCAGGACGGCACGGCGTGGACCCGGTTGCACGCCCCGCTCGTGGAGGACATCGACGCGCACCTGGAGAACATCCTCGGCCCGTCACTGGTGCGCGTGCCGCGGCACCCGGTCAGCATGGCCCGCTTCGGGATCCGGGCCCTCTGGCCCGCGGGCGCCGTCGGCCGGGCCATCTTCCGGGACGAGACGGCGAGGTCCCTGTTCGCGAGTTCCTCGATCCACGCCATCCTGCCGCCCACCCACCTGTTCACGGCCGCGTTCGGCCTGATCTTCGGTGCCCTGGGCATGACCCGCGGGTGGCCCGTGGCCAAGGGCGGCTCCGGTGCCATCACGGCGGCGCTCGCCTCCGTCCTGGCTGCTCACGGTGGGCGCATCCACCTGGACCACGAGGTCACCGACCTGCGCGAGTTCCCGGACGCGGACGCGATCCTGCTCGACCTCACGCCCCGGCAGCTGCTCGCCCTCGACGGGGCGGACCTCAGTGACCGCTATGCCGCGCACCTGCGGCGCTGGCGCTACGGGACAGGGGTCTCGAAGGTGGACTACCTGCTCGACGGGCCGATCCCGTGGACCGACTCCCGGGTGGCCGGCGCCGGTACCGTCCACGTGACCGGCACGCTGGCCGAGCTGGAGCACGCCGAGCGCGAGGCCAAGGCCGGCCGGATGCCGGACAGGCCGTTCGTCATGGTCTGCCAGCAGCAGGCGGGGGACCCGTCCCGGGCCACCGGCCCGGCCGCCGGGAAGACGGTGGTGTGGACCTACGCCCACGTCCCCGGTGGGTACGACGCCCCGGTCGAGCACCTGATCGCCGAACAGATCGAACGCTTCGCCCCGGGTTTCCGGGACCGGATCGTCCACCGGGTGGCCACCACCCCCTCGGCCCTCCAGTCCTGGAACCCCAACCTCATCGGCGGGGACGTGGCCGGCGGATCCATGGGCGGGCTGCAGCAGGTGCTGCGACCGGCCCCCGTGCTCAGCCCCCACCGCACCGGCACACCGGGGCTGTACCTGGCCTCCTCGTCCACCCCGCCCGGAGGCGGGGTGCACGGCATGGCCGGACTGCACGCCGCCCGGGCCGCCCTGGCCGACGCGGCGCGGGGCCGCACCCGGCGTCACACGCACCCCCGCACCCCTCGAGAGGACAGACCATGACAGACGACCCCACCCGTCCGACGTCGCTGCCGGGGGTGCTGACCGCCCCCGCAGCGACGGAGCGGGACCTCTGGGCGCTGGCCGCGGGAGCCGCCCTGGCCGCCGTGCTGCTCTCCCCGGTGCGCCACTACTTCAACGGCAGGGACAAGGCCGAGGAGGACTCCTTCCCGCTCTCGACCTATCCGATGTTCTCGGACCACCGCAAGGACCGGACCCGCATCCCGCACGTGACCGGGTTCACCACCGAGGGTGAGCGGATCGTCCCGCACTACAGCCACTTCGGCGCCGGCGGGCTGAACCAGGTCCGCAAACAGGTCACCCGCATGGTCCGCCAGGGCCGCGCGGTGGAGGTCGCCCAGCGCTACGCCGATGCCCTGGCCGCCCAGGGTGAGCGGCCCGTGCCGCGCGGAGGGGGCCCCGGTGCCGTCCGCCGCCGCCGCGAATCCGGCATCGTCCGCGTCGAGGTCGTGCGCTCGCGGTACTTCTTCGACACCTACTACGCGGGCAACACCACCCCGCAGGTCGAGACCGTCCACGCCCGCGCGGACGTCGGAGGCACGGCCGTCGAGGTCGCCGAGACCCGCACCGACCCCACCCAGGACCCGCAGGGACCGCCCACCGGGCCGATGGCCCGATCCGGGCTCGGCAATACGCCACCCGCCCCCATCGGCCAGGGGAACACGCCGGCCGACTACCGCACCGAGCACACCGTCCAGGCCGCACCGCGCACCGTGCGGGCCCCCGCGCAGGAGACCACCCGATGACCCTCGTCCAGACCCTCGTCGACCACCTCCGCCCGGCGGCCCAACCCGTGCGCCCGGCCGTGCTGCGCCTGGCCACCGGCACGTTCTCCGCGGTGCACAACATCCGCCGGCGTCCCATGTTCCGCAGGCTCCACCGCCAGGACGAGACGCAGTTCACCCCTGTCGGGGTGGTCAGGGTGCTGAGGAGGCCTTTGCCGCCGACGGTGGCGGACGCCCTCTTCGACACCGCCCAGGCGGTCAACATCGCGGCGACGCTGGGGATCGGCCACCGGGTGACCGGTCCGCTGAACGCGGCGCTGCAGTTGTGGACCATCACCTACCGCAACTCCTGGACGATGCTGCTGCACAACGACAACATGATGACGATGCACCAGATGGTCCTGGGAACCACCCGCTCCGCCGACGCCCTGAGCGTCGACGCCCTGGTCCGTGACCGCACCCTGCTCCCGCAGCGCTTCGACCGGGCCTACGGCGCGGTCCCGACCGTGCTGAACATCGCCACCTGCGCCGTCTACTTCATCTCCGGCGTGGCGAAGGTCCGGGGCCCCCTCGGGATGAGGTGGGCACAGGGCGACGTACTGCGCGGCCAGATCGCCGTGGACGGACTGCGCAAGGACCTCTTCGGCTCCGCCAGGACCGAGGCCGGTTCCGCGCTGTACCGGCAGAAGGGACTGTTCACCCTTCTCGCCGCCGTCTCCCTGACCGTGGAGCTCGGGGCGCCGCTGTCGCTCGTGCACCGCAGGCTCGGCCAGGCGTTCGCCCTCGGGGCGTGGGGCATGCACGTGGGGATCCGGATCGTCATGGGCATCAGGTTCACGTACAACGTCTCCGGGATCTCCTACCTGCCGTACGTCCCGGCGGGGCCCCAAATGCCCCGGTGAGAGCCCGCTTGTGAACCGCCGATGAAGTCTTGAAAACAGCATGTTTCCGCTGGTGGCCGCCAAGTTACGGGATGGTAACGATCCGGTCGGCGGCCGACTATTCAATGGTGCTTTTACATGTTGCGGGACTAATGTCTTGCACACCTTGTGGTGTCGCTCACTACCGGCCGGGGAGGGGAAACCGGATTTCGGCCGGAGACCGGCCCTCCACCCCAGACGGGTCGGATCGGGAGCACAGCACGCCTCGCACCTGTCTGAATGGAGACGCTTTGATGAAGTACACAAAGCTTTCTGCCGCAGCCGCCCTCCTGGCCGGCTCCGCGCTCGTCCTGTCCGCCTGCGCGCCGGGCGGCCCGGCCGAGAACTCTGACACCGGCTCCGCCGCCCCCGAGGGCAACGGCGAGGTCGCGACCGGCGACTTCGGGGAGAAGTACACCGTCGAACCCGCCGACACCGGACTGGCGGACCTCGGGGAGATCGAGACCCAGGACGGCTCCATCGCCTACTCGGTGGGCGAGGACGAGTTCATCTCCTACAACTCCATGACGCCGGAGACCTACTCGACCTACAACTCGGCGGTCACCGAGCGGCTCATCTCCACCTTCGCCTACTTCGGCACCGACGGACAGATCTACCAGAACGAGGAGTACGGCACCTACGAGAAGGTCTCCGATGACCCGCTGACGGTGAAGTACACCATCAACGAGGAGGCCGTGTGGTCGGACGGGACCCCCGTCACCGCCGCCGACTACATCCTCAAGTGGGGCGTCGAGAACCCGCGCATCACCACCGGTTCGGGCGAGGAGGCGGCGCCGCTGTTCAATGCCATCTCGCAGTCCTTCGGCGAGTACGTCAGCGAGGCGCCGGAGGGTGATCCCGCCGGCAAGGAATTCACCATCACCTTCAAGGAGCCCTACGCCGACTGGCCGATCCTCGTGGACACCGCCCTGCCGGCCCACGTGGTCGCCGAGGAGTCCGGCATGGGCATGGACGCCATGCTCGAGGCCGTCCGGAACGAGGACGCGAAGGCCCTGGCCCCCGCCGCCGAGTTCTGGAACACCGGCTGGAACACCTCCCCGGGCACCCTTCCGGACGAGTCGATCGCCCCCTCCAACGGCCCCTACACGTTCAAGAGCTGGGAGCCGGGCCAGTCCATCACCCTGACGGCCAACGAGAACTACTGGGGCACCCCGCCGGCCACCAAGGAACTGGTCATCCGCTTCGCGGCCGCCGACACCCACGTCCAGGCCCTCGCCAACGGTGACCTGAACGTCATCGAGCCGCAGGCCACCGTGGACACCCTGTCCCAGCTGGAGGACCTGGGCGACCAGATCGTCATCCAGACCGGTGCCTCCCTGACCTGGGAGCACCTGGACTTCAACTTCATGGACGGCTCGCCGTTCGCGGACAACCTCGAACTGCGCAAGGCCTTCGCCATGTGCGTGCCGCGCCAGCAGATCGTGGACAACCTGATCAAGCCGGTCGACCCCGAGGCCGTGGTCATGAACGCCCGCGAGGTGTTCCCGTTCCAGGACACCTACCAGGAGGTCGTGGACGCCGCTTATGACGGCAGCTATGACGAGGTCGACGTCGAGGGCGCCAAGAAGATCGTCGAGGCCGAGGGCGCCGAGGGCACCAAGGTCCGCATCGGCTACTCGGCCCCGAACCCGCGCCGCTCCGATACCGTGGCCGCCATCAAGTCCTCCTGTGACGAGGCCGGCTTCGTGATCGAGGACGTGGGCTCCGCCGACTTCTTCGACAAGACCATGCCGCAGGGTGACTACGAGGTCGCGCTGTTCGCCTGGGCCGGCTCCGGCCAGATCGCCTCGGGCCGCAACATCTACCACTCCACCGGTCAGCAGAACTACGGCAAGTTCTCCAACAAGGAGGTCGACGCCGCCTGGGACACCCTGGCCGGATCCGTCGACCCCGCCGTGCACGCCGAGCAGGTGAAGGTCATCGAGAAGGGCCTGTGGGACAACCTGTTCGGCATCCCGCTGTACGCGCACCCGGGCGTCGTGGCGCACTCGGCGGACGTGGCCAACGTCCGCGACACCGCCACCCAGTCCGGGGCCGTCTGGAACGCCCAGCAGTGGGTCCGCGCCGAGTGACCCTCGGCTGACCCCCACGGGGATGATCCATGACCACTGCTGAGGCCCGGCCATCATCCGGCCGGGCCTCAGCCGTGCTCCCCACGACCGGCCGGACCCGGCGGGTCCGGCCGTGTCGGGGGAGCGGCCCGTGGTGTGATCATGACCACGTCCACGACACCCTTGGTACGGAAGGCAACGTTCAGTTGTGCTGAAATTCATCCTCAGGCGCTTCGGCAGCTCGTTCCTGGTGCTCCTCGGAGCCTCGGTGCTGCTCTACGTGCTCACCATCAACTCCGGCGATCCCCTGGCCGACCTGCGCGAGTCCAACGCGGAGAACCGCGACTACCTCATGCAGCAGCGCACCCAGTTCATGAACCTGGACATGCCCTGGTACCAGCGGTACTGGACCTGGCTCACCGGCGTGGGCCAGTGCTTCATCGGCCAGTGTGAGCTCGGCACCAACCGCCAGGGCCAGGAGGTCGTCGACCTGCTCGGGCTGGCCGCCGCCTCGACCCTGCGCCTGGTCGTGCTGGCCACGGTGATCGCCATGGTCTTCGGCATCGTCATCGGCATCCTGACCGCCATCCGCCAGTACTCCGGCATGGACTACGCGGTCACCTTCCTGACGTTCCTGTTCTTCTCGCTGCCGGTCTTCTGGGCGGCCGTGCTGCTCAAGGAGTACCTGGCCATCGGGTTCAACGACTGGATGGCGGACCCGGGCTTCACCTGGCCCGCGGCGATCGTCGCCGGACTGCTGCTCGGGGTGGTCCTGCAGGCCGTACTGGCCGGTCCGGCCAGGCGCCGCCTCTTCACCTTCCTGGGCGCCTTCCTCTTCACCGTCCTGGCCATCCCGTACCTGGACTGGCTGAACTTCGCCCAGTACCCGCAACTGGGCCCGGTCGTCATCGCGCTCGTCGGGGCCGCGGCCGCCGTCGGGGCCACCGCGCTGGGCGCCGGCCTGCAGAACCGCCGCGTGCTGTACGCGGGGCTGGTGACCGCCGCCCTGGGCGTCGTGTCCTATTACGCCACCTACACCCTGCTGTGGGACCCGACCTGGACGACCCTGCTCGTCCTGGCGGTCGTGCTGGTCATCGTGGCGGTCGCCGTGGGTCGCCTGATGGGCGGGTTCTCCAAGGGCGCGGCCACCATCGTGTCCCTCTTCACGGCCGGGGTCATGGGCCTGCTGATCATCGTGGAGCACCTCTTCCGCGCCTGGCCGGGATACCTCGAGATCGTGGGGCGGCCGATCTCCACCATCGGCTCGCAGACCCCGAACTTCTCCGGCACCTTCTGGGAGGACTTCCTGGACAAGGGGACCCAGCTGCTGCTGCCCACCATCCTGCTGGCCCTGGTCTCCCTGGCGACCTACTCGCGCTACACCCGCGCGTCCATGCTCGAGGTCAGCCAGCAGGACTACATCCGCACCGCCCGTGCCAAGGGGCTCGGCGAGCGGCAGGTCATCCTCAAGCACGCCTTCCGCAACTCGCTGATCCCGATCACCACGATCATGGCCTTCGACTTCGCGGCCCTGATCGGCGGTGCCGTCATCACGGAACGGGTCTTCGGCTGGAAGGGCATGGGCGAGATGTTCGCCACCGGACTGGACCAGGTGGACCCCGCGCCGGTGATGGCCTTCTTCCTGGTCACCGGCACGGCCGCGGTGCTGTTCAACCTGCTGGCCGACATCCTGTACGCGGTCCTCGACCCCCGGATCCGGGTGTGAGCGGCATGCGCAACGACACCGACCCCCGCAACGAGCAGGACCCGAAGACCATGGACGAGAACCCGTCACGAACCGCCACGACCCTGCGGGACGGCACCGGCCCCTCCCAGCAGGCCGTCGACATGGCCAACCTCGCCGAGGTCGAGGACGCGAAGCTGCGGCAGAAGACCGGCAAGTCCTACAGCCAGGGCCAGATGGTCCTGCGCAAGTTCCGGAACCACAGGGCCGCCATGCCCTCGGCCGTGTTCCTGGTCCTGATCTTCATCCTCGCGTTCAGCTCGATCGGCTGGGCCGGGATCCCCGGCTGGTGGGACAAGAGCTACCTGACCTCGTCCACGGTGGTCGACGGCGGCGCCCCCACCCTGTCCCTGGTCCCGCAGTGGCTGGGCGGGGAGGGCATCCGCTGGGGCGAGCACCCGTTCGGCCAGGACAACACGGGCAAGGACTACTTCGCCCTGGTCATGCGCGGCACCCAGCAGTCCCTGATCATCGCGCTGGTGGTCGGCCTGGTCTCCACCGTGATCGGTGCGACCATCGGTGCCATCGCCGGGTACTTCCGCGGGTGGATCGACTCCCTGCTGATGCGCCTGACCGACCTGATCATCGTGATCCCGCTGCTGGTGCTGGCCGCCGTGCTGGGCCGGATGACCTCCAGCCTCGATGCCGGCATCATCCCCCTGGCGGTCGTGCTGGGACTGGTCACCTGGACCTCCCTGGCCCGGCTGGTGCGCGGTGAGGTGCTGTCCCTGCGCGAGAAGGAGTTCGTGGCGGCCTCGGTGGCCATGGGAGCCCACCCGGCCCGCGTGATCGGCCGGCACCTGCTCCCGAACACCATCGGCGTGATCGTCGTCAACGCCACCTTCGCGATCGCCTCGGCCATCCTGCTGGAGACCTCGCTGTCCTTCCTGGGCTTCGGCGTCCAGGCCCCCGAGTCCTCGCTGGGCCTGCTGATCAGCCAGTACCAGAACGCCTTCACCACCCGTCCGTGGCTGTTCTGGTGGCCCGGCATGCTCATCCTGGCCATCGCCCTGTCCGTGAACTTCCTGGGCGACGGCCTGCGCGACGCGTTCGACCCCCGCCAGGGCGCGCGCACGGCGCGGAGGAACCGCCGCCTGGGCACCTTCGGCATCTCCGGTCGGGACAAGGCCCTCGACCGGGCCGCCACGGAGACCAGCGCCGGAGCCGGCGGCCGGGACGTGCCCGCCACCGGGGCGCTGAGGCCGACGACGACCTCCGCGGAACTGCGCGACGAGATCCACTCGGACGATGAGCCGCACGGGGGGCCCCGCCGGCACGGGGACCGCCGGAAGGGCAGGAACCGCCCGGACGGAGACCACCCGGGCGGAGACCGCCCGGACGAGCACCGTCGTGACGACCAGGAACCGAGAGACTGAGGAGGGGAGAGGCCATGGGCATCTTCGGACGCAAGAACCGTGAAGGGACCGCCGACGTGGTGGACGAGGCTCCCGGGCCGGGCTCGCACGCGGCCCGGCCGACGTCGGGCTCGTCCCCGGCCACCGGCTCGCTGGGGGTGGTCCAGCGCCACCCGGACCGCGACGGCAGGCCGATCCTGTCCTTCCAGGACGTCTCGGTGACCTTCGACACGGAGTTCGGCCAGGTCGAGGCGGTCAAGGGGGTCAGCTTCGACATCAAGCCGGGTGAGGTCGTCGCCCTGGTCGGTGAGTCGGGCTCGGGCAAGTCGGTCACCTCGGCCACCGCCATGGGCCTGCTGCCGAACAACGCGAACGTCTCCGGCACGGTGATGCTGGGCGACCGCGACGTCACCGCACTGGACGCCTCCGGACTGCGCCGGATCCGTGGCCGCCATGCCGCCATGGTCTTCCAGGAGCCGATGACCGCGCTGAACCCCGTGCTGACCGTGGGTGACCAGCTCACCGAGGCGCTGAACCTGCACGGGATCGCCTTCGGCACCGAGGCGGACCGCCGGGCCGCGGAGCTGCTGGAGATGGTCGGGATCCAGGACGCGAAGAACCGGCTGCGGCAGTACCCGCACCAGTTCTCCGGAGGCCAGCGCCAGCGCATCGTCATCGCCATGGCGATCAGCTGCTCGCCCGAGGTGATCATCGCCGACGAACCGACCACCGCACTCGACGTCACGGTCCAGGCCGAGATCCTCGAGCTGTTGCGCTCGCTCAAGGACCAGCTGAACACCGGCATCCTGCTCATCACGCACAACATGGGCGTGGTGGCGGACATGGCCGATCGCGTCTGCGTGATGCTGCGCGGCGAGCTGGTGGAGTCCGGCGAGGTCCACCAGGTCATGCAGAACCCCCAGCACCCATACACGCAACGGCTGCTGGCGTCCGTGCCGCGGCTCGGTGCCGAGCTGGAGGTCGCCGAACCGGAGCCGGTCACCGAGACCCAGTCGAGGGTCAGCTATGCCATCGAGGCCGAGGGGATGTGCATCGAGTACGACCACCGCGGCAAGAAGAACCGCGTGGTGCACGACATCGACTTCACGGTGTCCCCGGGGGAGATCCTCGGGCTGGTGGGGGAGTCCGGTTCGGGCAAGTCCACGATCGCCAAGGCCGTCCTGGGGCTGCTGCCCGTGGCCCAGGGCTCGTTGAGGATCCGCGGGGAGGACCTGACCCGGATGGCCGGTGGCGAGGCCCGCCGGATGCGCAAGCGCATCGGAGTCGTCTTCCAGGACCCCGCGGCCTCCCTGGACCCGCGCTTCCCGATCGGTGACGTCATCACCGAACCGATGGTCATCCACAAGGTGGGCAACAGGGCGTCGCAGATGCAGCGGGCCTACGAGCTGCTGGACGCCGTCAAGCTCCCGCGCTCGGTGGTCAACCGGTACCCGCACGAGCTCTCCGGTGGTCAGCGTCAGCGCATCTCCATCGCCCGGGCGCTCACCCTGGACCCCGAGGTGCTGATCGCGGACGAGCCGACCTCGGCCCTGGACGTGTCCGTGCAGGCCGCCGTGCTCGACATGTTCGCCGAGCTGCAGTCCCGGTACGAGTTCGCCTGCCTGTTCGTCTCGCACGACCTGGCCGTGGTGGACATGCTGGCCCACCGGGTGCTGGTCCTCAAGGACGGCCGCCAGGTGGAACAGGGCCCCACCGCCGAGGTGCTGCACCACCCGGCCGAGGACTACACGAAGCGCCTGCTGGCGGCCGCCCCGGCCCCGGACCCGGACGAGCAGCTGGCCAAGCGGACCGAGCGGCGCCAGCTGCTGCAGTCCCTGGGCGAGACCCCCTACTGAGGACGGCGGACGGGAGCGCTTGCCGGCGTCCCGTACAATCGGACGGGGCCTGTAGACGGCTTTGCCGGCAGCCCCGTACCTTCCGCCGTCCTCGATGAACAGGCACCTCTATGACTGAAACCCTCACCCAGCGCACCGATCTCCGCAACGTCGCCATCGTGGCCCACGTCGACCACGGCAAGACCACCCTGGTGGATGCGATGCTGCGCCAGGCCGGCGCCTTCTCCAGCCACGGTGAGGTGGAGGACCGGGTGATGGACTCCGGTGAGCTCGAACGCGAGAAGGGCATCACCATCCTGGCCAAGAACACCACCGTGTTCTACTCCGGTCCCGCGGCCAAGGGCGAGATGGTGACCTTCAACGTCATCGACACCCCCGGCCACGCCGACTTCGGCGGTGAGGTCGAGCGCGGGCTGTCCATGGTGGACGGCGTCGTGCTCCTGGTGGACTCCTCCGAGGGACCGCTGCCCCAGACCCGCTTCGTGCTCCGCAAGGCCCTGGCCGCCAAGCTGCCCGTCATCCTCGTGGTCAACAAGACCGACCGTCCGGACGCGCGCATCGACGGCGTCGTCTCCGACTCCATGGACCTGCTGCTGGGCCTGGCCTCGGACCTGGCCGACGAGGTCGAGGACCTGGACCTGGACTCCGTGCTGAACCTGCCGATCGTCTACGCCTCCGGCAAGGCCGGCAGGGCCTCCCTCGAGCAGCCGGCGGACGGCCAGCTGCCGGACAGCGAGGACCTGGAGCCGCTGTTCGCGACCATCCTGGAGCACATCCCGGCCCCGACCTACACGCCCGGTGAGGTGCTGCAGGCCCACGTCACGAACCTGGACGCCTCTCCCTTCCTGGGCCGCCTGGCCCTGCTGCGCATCTTCAACGGCACCCTGAAGAAGGGCCAGCAGGTGGCCTGGGCGCGTCAGGACGGGCAGCTGAAGACGGTGAAGATCACCGAGCTGCTCGGCACCAAGGGGTTGTCCCGCGAGCCGATCGAGTCGGCGGGCCCGGGGGAGATCGTGGCCGTCGCCGGCATCGAGGACATCATGATCGGCGAGACCCTCACCGATCCGGAGAACCCGAAGCCGTTGCCGCTGATCACGGTGGACGACCCGGCGATCTCGATGACCGTCGGCATCAACACCTCCCCGCTGGCGGGCAGGGTGAAGAACGCCAAGGTCACCGCCCGCCAGGTCAAGGACCGCCTCGACGCCGAGCTGGTCGGCAACGTCTCGCTGAAGGTCCTGCCCACCGAGCGTCCCGACGCCTGGGAGGTCCAGGGCCGCGGTGAGCTGGCGCTGGCCATCCTGGTGGAGCAGATGCGCCGCGAGGGCTTCGAGCTGACCGTCGGCAAGCCCCAGGTGGTCACCAAGACCATCGACGGCAAGGTCCACGAGCCGATGGAACTGATGACCATCGACACCCCGGAGGAGTTCATGGGCGCCATCACCCAGCTGATGGCCGCCCGCAAGGGCCGGATGACCGAGATGTCCAACCACGGCACCGGCTGGATCCGGATGGAGTTCAACGTCCCCGCCCGCGGCCTGATCGGCTTCCGCACCCAGTTCCTCACGGACACCCGCGGGGCCGGCATCGCCTCCTCCATCGCCAACGGCTACGAGCCCTGGGCCGGCCCGATCGAGTACCGCACCAACGGCTCGCTGGTGGCCGACCGCTCGGGCACCGCCACCCCGTTCGCGATGATCAACCTGCAGGAACGCGGCACGTTCTTCATCCAGCCCGGTTCCGAGGTGTACGAGGGCATGATCGTCGGCGAGAACTCGCGCGCCGATGACATGGACGTGAACATCACCAAGGAGAAGAAGCTCACGAACATGCGTGCGGCCTCCTCGGACTCCTTCGAGGGGCTGACCCCGCCGCGCAGGCTGACCCTCGAGGAGTCGCTCGAGTTCGCCCGCGAGGACGAGTGCGTGGAGATCACCCCCGAGGACATCCGCATCCGCAAGGTGATCCTGGACGCCAACGAGCGGAACAAGGCCAACCGCGCCCGTGCCCGCGCCTGAGGCGCCCCGGCGCAACACCCCGACACCGGACGGTCCCGGCCGGCACAACGACGCCCCGTCCGCGGTCATGGCCCCCTGGCGCGCCGCGCTGGGTGCGGTCCTGGTCGGGGCGGGCGTCGGGGTCCTGGGCACCGTGCTGCACACGCACTTCGCCTGGCTGGGTGAGACCGTCCTGCCGTGGGGAGCCGTCCTCGCGCTGGTGCTGGCCGCGTCCGCGCAGCTGTGGTGGACGCTGCGCTGCTCGGTCGCGTGGGCCGGTGGCGTGAGCGCCATCGTGGCCTTCACCACCGCGCTGGGGCTGTCCGCCTGGCCGGGACTGGACACCTTCGCGGTGGCCCTGACCGAGTACACGTTGCGCGTGGTCCCGGGCCCGGCGGTCTCCGGCGCGGTCTGGCTGTGGGGCCTGCCCGTGGTGGCCGTGCTCACGATGCTCGTGGCCCAGCCGCTCCTGCGGGTGCCCGCGTCACGGGACTAGACTGTCCGCAGAAACCTCTCGTCCGGCACGCCGCGTGGTGCCCGGACCCGAACCGACGAACCGCTGGAAGGTGGACGGTCTGAAGTGACGTACGTCATCGCCCTGCCGTGTGTGGACCTGAAGGACAAGGCCTGCATCGATGAATGCCCGGTGGACTGCATCTACGAGGGGGAGCGGATGCTGTACATCCACCCCGACGAGTGCGTGGACTGTGGCGCCTGCGAACCGGTGTGCCCCGTCGAGGCGATCTACTACGAGGACGACACGCCCGAGGAGTGGGCCGATTACTACAAGGCCAACGTGGAGTTCTTCGACGACCTCGGCTCCCCGGGCGGTGCGGCCAAGATGGGCCTGATCAACAAGGACCACCCGCTCGTCGCCGCGCTGCCCCCGCAGCCACAGCCGGCCGACCTGTAGTGCTCACACTGCCCGAGTACCCCTGGGAGTCCCTGGCGCCCTACCGGCGCACCGCAGCGGGCCATCCCGGGGGGATCAGCGACCTGTCCATCGGCACGCCCGTGGACGCCACCCCGGAACTGATCCAGCGTGCGCTGGCCGCGGCGGCCAACGCCCACGGGTACCCGACCACGCACGGCACGGCCGAACTGCGCGAGGCCATCGCCGCCTGGTACGCCCGACGTCGCGGCGTGCCCGGGCTGGACCCGCAGGCCGTGATCCCCACCGTGGGCTCCAAGGAGTTCATCGCCTGGCTGCCGCTGCTGCTCGGCATCGGCCCCGGGGACGTGGTGGTCCGCCCGACCGTCGCCTACCCCACCTACGACATCGGCGCGCTGCTGGTGGGTGCCGAGGCCGTCGCCGCGGACTCCCTGGACGACCTCGACGCCGGGACCCGCGCCCGCGTGAGACTGGTCTGGACCAACTCCCCGGCCAACCCCACCGGGCAGGTGGCCTCCGCCGACCGGCTGCGCTCCGTCGTCGACCAGGCCCGGCGGCTCGGCGCGGTGGTGGCCGGGGACGAGTGCTATGCCGAGCTCGGCTGGGACCGGTGGGACGACTCCGCGGCCGGCACGCCCTGCATCCTCTCCGAGGAGGTCTCCGGCGGGGACCACACGGGCCTGCTCAGCGTGTACTCACTCTCCAAGCAGTCCAACCTGGCCGGTTACCGGGCCGCGTTCGCGGCGGGGGACCCGGGCCTGGTGAGGAACCTCGTCAACAGCCGCAAGCACGCCGGGATGATCGTCCCGGCGCCGGTGCAGGCCGCCATGACGGTCGCGCTGGGCGACGACGCCCACGTGGCCGCACAGAAGGACCGGTACCGCGCCCGGCGGTCGCTGCTGAAGGACGCCCTGACCTCGGCCGGCCTGGTCGTGGACCACTCCGAGGCGGGGCTCTACCTCTGGACCCGGGACGGCACCCGGGACGGTGCGCCCAGCGAGGCGGACAGCTGGGCGCTGGTCGGACAGCTCGCGGAACGGGGCATCCTGGTGGGCCCGGGCACGTTCTACGGCACGGCCGGCAACGGCTACGTCCGGGTCGCGATCACGGCCACGGACGACGCCGTCGCCCGGGCCGCGGAACGGCTTCGCGCCTGGCGTTAGGTCGTCACCGATTCCGTGCATCAGCCCGGTGCTTGGTAGCGTTGACGAGGATTGAATCATCGCGACCCCCACCCCTCGGTGCCGTGGTCCGCGTCACCGACGAACTCATGAGGGAGTACCCATGACCGAGAACACTTCGGCAGCGCTGTCCGTCGACGGCACGAGCGTCGACCTACCCCGCGAGCAGGCGACCGCCGGCAACGACGGTCTGAACATCGGGCCCCTGCTGAAGAACACCGGTCTGGTCACCTACGACCCGGGGTTCATGAACACGGCCAACACCAAGTCGGCCATCACCTTCATCGACGGCGACGAGGGCGTGCTGCGCTACCGCGGTTATCCCATCGAGCAACTGGCCGAGAACTCCTCCTTCCTGGAGGTCGCCTACCTGCTGATCTACGGCGACCTGCCCACCGGTGACCAGCTGGGAGCCTGGGACGAGAACATCCGCCGCCACACCATGCTCCACGAGGACCTCAAGGGCTTCTTCGGCGGCTTCCCGCGGGACGCCCACCCGATGCCGGTCCTGTCCTCCGCGGTGTCCGCGCTGTCCACGTTCTACCCGGACTCCCTGGACCCGTTCGACGAGGAACAGGTCCACATCTCCACCATCCGGCTGATGGCCAAGCTGCCGGTCATCGCCTCCTACGCGTTCAAGAAGTCGCTGGGCCAGCCGATGCTGTACCCGGACAACTCGCTGAACCTGGTGGAGAACTTCCTGCGCCAGTGCTTCGGCGTCCCGGCCGAGCCCTACGAGCTGGACCCGGACATGGTCAAGGCCCTGGACATGCTGCTCATGCTGCACGCCGACCACGAGCAGAACTGCTCCACCTCCACCGTGCGCCTCGTGGGCTCCTCGCAGGCCAACATGTTCGCCTCCGTCTCGGCCGGCATCAACGCCCTCTACGGCCCGCTGCACGGCGGGGCCAACGAGGCGGTGCTGAACATGCTGCACCGCATCAAGGACGAGGGTGTCAGCCCCGAGGACTTCATGGAGAAGGTGAAGAACAAGGAGGCCGGCATCAAGCTGATGGGCTTCGGCCACCGGGTCTACAAGAACTACGACCCGCGCGCCAAGATCATCAAGAAGACCGCCGAGGACATCCTGGGCAAGCTCGGCGGCCACGACGAACTGCTCGAGATCGCCCAGCGCCTCGAGGAGAAGGCCCTGGCCGATGACTACTTCGTGGAGCGCCGCCTCTACCCGAACGTCGACTTCTACACCGGCGTGATCTACAAGGCCATGGGCTTCCCGGAGAAGATGTTCACCGTGCTGTTCGCCCTGGGCCGCCTGCCCGGCTGGATCGCCCAGTGGCGCGAGCTGATGCAGGATCCGTCCACCAAGATCGGCCGGCCGCGCCAGGTCTACACCGGCTACGACCTGCGGGACTACCCGGGCCGCTGAGCCCGAGCACCCGTCCGCGTCTCCCGGTCATCCCGACGACACCCCGGCCGTCCCGGCGGGGGCGTGGTCGGGATGACCGGGATTCGTGCGTCTGGGGACCGCTCAACCCGCCAGGGTGATGGTGACCGCGCCCTCGGTCCCGGTGGCCGGCGACCAGCCGTGGTCCGCGCGGACCCAGCCCTGGCCGCCGAAGGACGCCGCCGTGACGCCGTACTGCCGCGCGTTGGCCACGGCCCACTGCACCAGGGCCCAGCCGCGCGCGCCCGTGGCCGGGATGGTCACGGTGTGCCCGTCCCCGGAGACCGCGGGATCCACGTCCGAGAGCTGGTCCGTCAGGGCGGCCACCAGGGCCCGGGCGTCCCCGGGGCCCTCGGGTGAGCGCAGCACGCAGTTCAGCCCGGCGGGGGAGTGCCCGGTCAGGGCGGACGCGTAGGCCCGGCCCTCCGGTTCGTGGTCGGCATAGGCATCGGGGTACGCCGAGCGCTGGACGGTCTGGGCGGCCACGGTGATGTCCAGGTCCTCGAAGTCCGGGACCAGCAGCTCGAGCTCCTGGTAGAACCGGTTCGTGGCGTACACCGGGTCCATGACCTGCTCCTCGGACCCCCAGCCCTGCGAGGGCCGCTGCTGGAACAGCCCGCGGGAGTCGGGCCCGGCCTCGTCCCCGTAGTCGATGTTGCGCAGCTTGGACTCCTGCACGGCGGTGGCGATGCCGATCGAGGCCGCCCGGGCGGGCAGCCCGCGGTCCATGGCCACGGCCGCGATCAGGGCGGCGTTGGCCGCCTGGTCCGGGGCGAGGCCGAAGGACTCCGTGCCGACCACGGCGGTGCACCGCTCCCGCACCAGGATCTCGGAGGAGTCGATGAACCGGGAGGCGGCCCAGAACCCGCCCGCCACGAGCACCGCGCAGACCACGAGCACCCCGAGTGCGCGCCGGCGCCGCGTCCGGCGGGGGCTCATCGGTACGCCCGGGCGTCAGTTGGCGTGCAGCGCGTCATTGAGCACGACGGTCTGCCCGGCCCGGGGCAGGGCCTGGACCTGGCCGGTGGAGGAGTCGCGGCGGAACAGCAGGTTCGGGACCCCGGACAGGTCCAGCGCCTTGACCACGGACTCGGTCCCCGAGTCCTGCTTCACGGTCACCCGGGTCCCGGCGGTCACGTACAGCCCGGCCTCCACCACGCAGTCGTCGCCCACGGAGATGCCCACGCCGGCGTTGGCGCCCAGCAGCACGCGCTCACCGATGACGATGCGCTGCGTGCCACCGCCGGAGAGGGTGCCCATGATGGAGGCCCCGCCGCCGACGTCGGAACCGTTACCGACCACCACACCGGCCGAGATCCGGCCCTCCACCATGGAGGCGCCGAGCGTGCCGGCGTTGAAGTTCACGAAGCCCTCGTGCATCACGGTCGTGCCCGCGGCCAGGTGGGCTCCGAGCCGCACCCGGTCGGCGTCGGCGATCCGGACCCCGGAGGGGAGCACGTAGTCCGTCATCCGCGGGAACTTGTCCACGCCGTACACCGCCACGGGGCCGCGGGCGCGCAGCTTCAGCCGGGTCGCCTCGAAGCCGTCGGTCGAGCAGGGACCGGCGCTGGTCCACACCACGTTGGCCAGGGTGCCGAAGATCCCGTCCAGGTTGAGGGTGTTGGGGGCCGCCAGGCGGTGGGACAGCAG
>NZ_DAOMPX010000023.1:0-47477 GCF_035445025.1 Citricoccus sp.
AGAACCACCTGATGATGCTGGACCACTACCAGCAGACCAAGAACCTGCTGGTGTCGTACGCCGAGGGCAAGCAGGGCTTCTTCTAGACCCGGCCCGGCCCCCGACCCCCCTCAGAGGAACACCCCGCTTTTCCCGCATCTAGGAGGATGCCATGAACATGATGAAGGCCGCCGTCGTCGAGTCGTTCGGCAAGGACCTCACCGTCAAGGACCTGCCCATCCCGGAACCCGGGCCCGGCCAGGCGCTGGTGAAGCTGATCTCCACCGGCGTGTGCCACACCGACCTGCATGCCCGGGACGGTGACTGGCCCGTGCAGCCCACCCCGCCCTTCGTCCCGGGGCACGAGGGCGTCGGCATCGTCGAGAAGGTCGGCGAGGGGGTGACCGACGTGTCCGTGGGACAGATGGTCGGCAACGCCTGGCTGTCGAGTGCGTGCGGCAGTTGTGAGTACTGCCGGACCGGCTGGGAGACCCTGTGCGAGAGCCAGACCAACGGCGGCTACTCCGTCGACGGCTCCTTCGGGGAGTACATGCTGGTGGACGCGAGGTTCGCGGCGATCATCCCTGAGGGTGCGGATCCGTACGAGGTCGGTCCCGTACTGTGCGCCGGGGTGACCGTCTACAAGGGCCTGAAGCAGACCGAGGTCCGTCCCGGCCAGTGGGTGGTCATCTCCGGCATCGGCGGGCTGGGGCACATCGCCGTCCAGTACGCCGTGGCCATGGGGATGCGCGTGGTCGCCGTGGACGTCGCCGACGACAAGCTGGCGCTGGCCCAGGAGCACGGTGCGGAGGTCCTGGTCAACGCCAACGTGGCCGAACCGGCCGAGGAGATCCTGAAGAGGACCGGAGGGGCCCACGGCGTGCTCGTGACCGCGGTCCACCCGAAGGCCTTCGGCCAGGCGATCGCCATGGCCCGCCGCGGCGGCACGATCGTGTTCAACGGGCTGCCGCCGGGAGACTTCCCGGCGCCGATCTTCGACATCGTCCTGAAGGGCCTGACGATCCGCGGCTCGATCGTCGGGACCCGCCAGGACATGGTCGAGGCGCTGGACTTCTACGCGCGCGGGCTGATCCACCCCACCTACACGCGGCGTCCGCTGTCCGAGGTGAACGCGGTGCTGGACGAGATGCACCACGGCAAGATCGCCGGCCGCGTCGTCATCGACTACACGGAGGACTGAGCCGTCCCGTTGACCCGCACCTGACCCGGACGGGCCCCGGCGCTATCGCCGGGGCCCGTCCCGGTGCGGGCCGTCAGGACTGGCGGCGGGGCTCCGCCTCAGGCGGGGCCGGTCCGTGAGTCGATCGACGCGTGGGCCGGGGACGCCCTGCGCCACCCAGGGGTCCACGAGCCCGCGGAACGCCTCGGGTTGCTCCACCCAGGGATAGTGGCCGCAGTCCCCGATCATCTCCAGCCGGGCACCCAGGACGCGGGCGCCGGCACGGACCGGGGCATCGCCGACGAGGATGTCCTCCGTGCCGCCGATGACGAGCGTGGGAGGCAGGTCAGCCTGCCGGACGCGGTCCGCGGCGTCCTCCGGGATGTCCCGGGACCAGGCACCGGAGGCCGCGAGCGAGGTCGACCCGAGGGGTGAATGCTCCTGCTCCCGCAGGGTCCACCGCGCGTAGCCGGCGGGGCGCTGGACCGGTGAGTCCGCCTGGAACCGCGCCTCGTCCCGCGGGGCGGGTCCGGCCAGCGAGGCCATCGCCCGGCCGATCACCGGTTCCGTGCGCCGGGCCGCGATCGCGGCGCCGTCGTGCTCGGTGTCGGTGAGCCAGGTCAGCGACGGGGTGACGAGCAGGAGGGAACGCACGCGGCCCGGGTACCGGGTGGCCGCGGCCAGCGCGAGCTGCGCCCCCGCGGAGTGGGCGATCAGGTCGGCCCGGTCCAGGCCCAGGGCGTCGAGCGCGGACACCACGTCGGCCGCGTCCGTCCACCAGCCCCGGGACAGGCTTCCGGTGGCCGGCGTCCCGCGCGGGTGCAGGACGGCCAGCGTCCGGGTCCCGGCCAGGCCGGCCAGGTCCTCGAGGTACTCCGGCGAGCGGCACGGCCCGCCCGGCAGGACGAGGACCGGTGGGCCGGAACCGGCGCCCAGGACCTGGACGGCGAGGGGAGTGCCGTCGTCGGCGACGGCGGAGATCAGGGAACCGGTCTGCGTGGACTCCACGGCCGGCGTCCCTACAGGTACAGGCCGGCCAGCCGGGTCAGCGAGGACCGGATGCCGTTCGCGTTGTCCGCCGGCCGCCGGCTCAGTTCGTAGGCCCTGGCCACGAGCGGCCTCGTCCAGGAGTAGTCGAAGGTCTCGGTGACCAGGGTGGTGCCGTCGCCCCGGTCCTCGAACTGCCAGCGCCAGCGGTGACCGCCCGGGTGCTGCCACTCCACCACGCGGTCCTGGTCCGACGCGGTGGTCACCAGCCTCATCGTGTAGGGCAGGCCGAACTTGCGCATCGCCATCGTGAACTCGTCACCCACCGCCAGCCGGGTCGGCCCGGTCCTGGTGTACTGCACCGACTCCGAGCCGTCCACCTCGTGGTGCCGGTGGGGATTGGCCAGCAGGGCCCACAGCTCGGTGGCGGGGGCGTTCACGGTGATCCGGTAGCTGACCTGACGGGGACCGGTGCCCACCCGTTCCGGCCAGGCGGCCTGGGGCGCGGACACCGGAAGGCCGGTCTCCGGGTTGGTCCGTCCTGATGCACTCTCGGGCTGATCGCTCATGGCCCCAGTCTAGGGACGGCCGAGCTGTCGTCACCCGCGGTGTTCGCACGCCGCCCTCACCCGCCGACGGCGCGCGCACGCCGCCGGTGACGGGACCACCCCGGCTAGGGTGGGGCCGTCACCTCCACCGCCGCACCGTCCCCGAGGCACCGCCATGTCATCCAAGAAGCCCACGTCCCCCGGACAGCCCGCCGCACCGAACCATCCGGAGGTCCGGCAGAACCTGGCGCTGGGGCCCTCCGGGGCCCGCCCGGGGGACCGGATGTCGGTGTGGGCCACGCTGCGGCGGCCGGGATGGCTGAAGACCGAGGTGCTCGCCGGGCTGGTGGTCGCGCTCGCCCTCATCCCGGAGGCCATCGCGTTCTCGCTCATCGCCGGCGTCGACCCGACGGTAGGGCTGTACGCCACCGCCGTCATGGCCATCTCCATCGCCTTCCTCGGCGGGCGCCCGGCGATGATCTCCGCCGCCACGGCGGCCACGGCCCTCGTGATCGCCCCGGTGGTGGCCAGCCACGGTGTCCAGTACCTGCTGGCCACGGCCGTCCTGGCCGGGGTCATCCAGGTCCTGCTGGGCCTGCTCGGCGTCGCGCGGCTGATGCGGTTCATCCCGCGCAGCGTGATGACCGGTTTCGTGAACGCCCTGGCCATCCTCGTCTTCATCTCCCAGCTGCCGGACCTGATCGGGGTGCCGTGGGTCGTCTACGTGCTGGTGGCGATCGGGCTGGCCCTCATCTTCGTCCTGCCCCGGCTCACCACCGCCGTCCCGGCCCCGCTGGTCTCGATCGTCGTCGTGACCGTGCTGGTGATCGCCACGCAGCTGGCGGTGCCGACCGTTGGGGACAAGGGCGAACTCCCGGACGCCCTGCCCTCCCTGGTCATCCCGGACGTCCCCCTCACCCTGGAGACGCTCGAGGTGATCGCCCCCTACGCGCTGGCCATGGCCGTCGTGGGGCTGCTCGAGTCGCTCATGACCGCCAAGCTGGTGGACGACATCACGGACACCCGCTCGGACAAGACCCGCGAGGCCCTGGGGCAGGGCGGGGCCAACGTCCTCGCCGGGCTCTTCGGGGGCATGGGCGGCTGCGCGGTGATCGGGCAGACGATGATGAACGTCAAGGTCGCCGGGGCGCGGACGCGGTTGTCCACCCTCACGGCCGGCGTGATGGTCCTGGTGCTGTCGGTGCTGCTGGAGGAGGCCGTGGCGGTGGTGCCCATGGCCGCGCTCGTGGCCGTGATGGTCTTCGTGGCCTGGTCGGCCTTCGACTGGCACTCGATCCGGCCCTCCACCCTGCGGGCCATGCCGAAGTCCGAGACCACGGTCATGCTCGTCACCGTGGTCTCGACCGTGGCCACGGGGAACCTGGCCGTCGGGGTGGGCCTGGGGGTACTGGCGGCCATGGTGCTCTTCGCCCGCCGGGTGGCCCACGTGGTCACCGTGCACCGGGCGGTCCAGGACGGTCCCGACGGCGGCGCGACCGCCACCTACACGGTCGACGGGGCCTTGTTCTGGGCCTCCTCGAACGACCTCTACACCCAGTTCGAGTATCTCGAGGACCCGGAGCGGGTCGTGATCGACCTGTCCCGCTCCCACATCTGGGACGCCTCCACCGTGGCCAGCCTGGACGCGATCACGGACAAGTACGCGCGGTACGGCAAGGCCGTGGAGGTCAACGGGCTGAACCGGGCGAGCGCGGCCATGCGCGAACGCCTGCGCGGTCGGCTGGCCGCCGGGGACTGACCCGCCGGCCAGATTCCTTCCCTCCGGGTCTTGGTCCGCACCGGTGGCCGGCGGCATGCTGGTGGTGACCGGGTGGCCCGGGCCACCCGGTCGGGACCGGCGTGCCGTCAGGCACCCGAGCGACGACGGAGGCCGGTGGACCGATGGACGCGGTGCGGGAGGTGCTCGGAGCTGCGGACTCCGCCTGGGTCTATCCGCTCGGGATGATGCTGGTCGCCGTCTCGGCGCTGTTCCCGCCCGTCCCGAGCACCTCCGTCTTCGTCGCGCTCGGGGCGCTGTCGGCCACGGAGAACGTGCCCAACGGCTTCCTGCTGGTGGTGTCCATGCTGGCCGGCGCCCTGATCGGGGACGCGGCGACCTACGGGCTGGTGCGGCAACGGGACGTGGCGAACTGGCGCATGCTCCGCGGGGACCGGGCACGGAAGGCGCTGGACGCCTCCCGGAACCGCCTCGACCACGGCGCGGTCTCCTGGGTGCTGACCTCGCGCTTCATCCCCCTGGGCCGGCTGACCATGAACGTGGCCTGCGCCATCACCCCCATCCCCTGGGGTGCCTTCATGCTCTACTCGCTGGGGGCGGGCATCCTCTGGTCCGCCTACTCCGTGGGCATCGGCGCGCTGTCCGGACTGCTGCCCGGGCTCTCCACGGAATTCACCGTCCTCGTGGCGATCGTGCTCTCGCTGCTCCTGGGCCGCGCGATCGGCGCCGCGGCGGCCTGGTACCTCCAGCCGGAGGCCTGACCGCCCGGCAGGACCCACCGGTCCGGGCCCCGGCCCGGCCCGAGGGTTGCACTCCGCGCAAAATCGTATACGATCTGTGGTGAGCGACGCAGATCACACGACGCAGACCACCCCCTGACCGCGGAGGCGCAACACACCATGGCAGACAACGCAGAGGGCACGGCGGTGCCGACCACCGGCCCCGTGGACTTCACCACCCGTGGGCACCGCCCGGGCAAGGTCATCGCACTGCACCTGAACTACCCCTCGCGCATCGCCCAGCGCGGGCGCTCGCCGCAGTTCCCCGGTTACTTCCTCAAGGCCGGCACCTCCATCGCCACCACGGGTGCCGAGATCGAACGCCCCGCCGGCACCGAGCTGCTGGCCTACGAGGGCGAGATCGCCCTGGTCATCGGCGAGGACTGCCGCCGGGTCTCCCCGGAGGAGGGCTGGTCCAAGGTCTCCGGGATCACCGCCGCGAACGACTGGGGACTGTACGACCTGCGCCACGCGGACAAGGGCTCCAACATCAAGAACAAGTCCGGAGACGGCTACACCCCGTTGGGCCCGGAGGTCATCCCCGCCGCCGCCGTCGATCCGGCCGGGCTGCGCGTGCGCACGTGGGTCAACGGCGAGCTGGTGCAGGACGACACCACCGCCGACCTGGTCTTCCCCTTCGGCCAGCTGGTGGCGGACCTGTCCCAGCTGATGACCCTGGAGGCCGGGGACGTCATCCTGACCGGCACCCCGGCCGGTTCCTCGGTCGCCCAGCCGGGTGACGTCGTCGAGGTGGAGGTGGACGCCCCCGGTGCGCCCGGTGCGCCCTCCACCGGACGGCTCGTCTCCCGCGTGGTGGCCGGGGAACACCCGATGGCGCCCTACGGACACGGACCGAAGGTCGACGACACCCAGCGGGAGGAGGCCTGGGGCTCCCGCGAGGCCGCCGGCCTGCCACCGGTCCCGGCGGCGGAGGGCGCCACCGGGGCCGGATCGGAGGGCTTCCACTACGTGCCCTCCGCGCCCACGGCGGACCGCTCACTGCTCACCGAGGAGCTGAAGGCCACGATCAACGCCACCGCGGTGGCCACCATCACCGCCCAGTTGCGCAAGCGCGGCATCGACAACGCCACGATCGACGGCGTGCGCCCCATGCACCCCGGGCAGCGCATCCTGGGCTACGCCAAGACCCTGCGCTACGTCCCCAACCGCGAGGACCTGTTCAAGGCCTTCGGCGGCGGCTTCAACGCCCAGAAGCGGGCCATGGACACCGTGGAGCAGGACGACGTCGTCGTCATGGAGGCCCGCGGGGAGACCGGCACCGGCACCCTCGGGGACGTGCTGGCCCTGCGCGCCAAGGTGCGCGGCGCCAACGCCGTGATCACCGACGGCGGCGTGCGGGACAGCGCGGCCGTCGCCGAGGTGGACATCCCGGTCTACTCCAGTGGCGTCCACCCGGCCGTGCTCGGCCGCCGGCACGTGCCCTGGGAGGTGGGCGGCACCATCGCCTGCGGCGGCACCACCGTGCAGTCCGGGGACATCATCGTCGGCGACGACGACGGCGTGGTGGTCATCCCGCCGGCACTTCTGCATGAGGTCGTCGAGGACGCCTACGCGCAGGAGCTGCAGGACGCCTGGGTGTTCGACCGCGTGGCCGAGGGCCACCCGGTGGACGGGCTGTTCCCGCCGAACGCCGAGTGGAAGCAGCGCTACGCCGAGTACCGGGCCGCGCAGGACGCGGAGCGGTCCCGGTGAGCACCCTCCGGGGCGCCGCGCCGGCGGGGGCGCCGGACACCGTGCCCCCCGCGGAGAGCCACTCCAAGGCGGACCGGGCCTACCAGGCGCTGATCGAGGGCATCCAGCAGGGCCGCTTCGCCCCGGGCAGCCGGCTCGTGCTGGCCCAACTGGCCGAGGAGCTCGGGATGTCCGTGGTGCCGGTGCGGGAGGCGATCCGCCGTCTCCAGCACGACGACCTCGTCTCCTACGAGCGCAACGTGGGCGCGACCGTCGTCGGCGTCGACCCCGAGGAGTACAGGTACACCATGGAGACGCTGGCGCTGGTGGAGGGCTTCTCCACGGCCCAGTGCGCCCCGCTGGTCACCGCCGGGGAACTGGAGCGGGCCCGGGACATCAACGCCCGGATGCGCGCCCTGCTGGACGACTTCGACCCGGTCGAGTTCACCGCCCTGAACAAGGAGTTCCACTCCACCCTGTTCGAGCACCACCAGAACCCGCACATCCTCGACCTCGTGCACCGCGGCTGGAACCGCCTGACCGCGTTGCGCTCCTCGACCTTCGCCCACGTGCCCGGCAGGGCACCCCAGTCCGTGGCCGAGCACGACCAGCTGCTCGACCTCATCGCCGCCGGTGCCCCGTTCCAGGACATCGAGACGGCCGCCCGGCAACACCGCGCCAACACCCTGGCGGCGTACATGGACACCATGGCGTCCGCCGGCCAGCACTGAACCCACCCCAGCCGTCCACCTGTCCGACCGAGAGGACCCCACGATGACGACCCAGGCCATCCCGAACACCGACTTCGCCCCGGCGAACCTGCCGGAGAAGATCCAGCACTACATCAACGGCAAGCACGTCGACTCGATCGACGGCGACACCTTCGAGGTGCTCAACCCCGTCACCAACCAGCCCTACCTGAAGGCCGCCTCGGGCAAGGTCGCGGACGTGGACGCCGCCGTCGCCGCCGCCAAGGAGGCCTTCGAGAACGGCCCGTGGCCCACGATGCTGCCGCGCGAGCGCTCCCGCATCCTCCACAAGGTCGCGGACATCGTGGAGTCCCGCGGCCAGGACCTGGCCGAGATGGAGTGCTTCGACACCGGCCTGCCGATCAAGCAGGCCCTGGGCCAGGCCCGGCGCGCGGCCGAGAACTTCCGGTTCTTCGCGGACCTGATCGTCGCCCAGCACGACGACGCCTTCAAGGTCCCGGGCCGCCAGGCCAACTACGTCAACCGCAAGCCGATCGGCGTGGCCGGGCTCATCACCCCGTGGAACACCCCGTTCATGCTCGAGTCCTGGAAGCTGGGCCCGGCCCTGGCCACCGGCAACACCGTGGTGCTCAAGCCCGCCGAGTTCACCCCGCTGTCCGCCTCCCTGTGGCCGGGCATCTTCGAGGAGGCCGGGGTCCCGGCCGGCGTGTTCAACATCGTCCACGGCTACGGCGAGGAGGGCTTCGCCGGTGACTCCCTGGTCAAGCACCCGGACGTGCCGCTGATCTCCTTCACCGGCGAGTCCCGCACCGGGCAGATCATCTTCGGCAACGCCGCCCCCCACCTCAAGGCGCTCTCCATGGAGCTCGGCGGCAAGTCCCCGGCCGTCGTCTTCGCGGACGCGGACCTGGACGCCGCCATCGACGCGACCATCTTCGGCGTCTTCTCCCTCAACGGTGAGCGCTGCACCGCCGGCTCCCGCATCCTGGTCGAGCGGAGCATCTACGACGAGTTCGTCGAGCGCTACTCCGCCCAGGCCCGGCGCGTGAAGGTCGGCCTGCCGCACGACGAGTACACCGAGGTGGGCGCCCTGGTGCACCCGGAGCACTTCGAGAAGGTCATGTCCTACGTGGAGATCGGCAAGTCCGAGGCCCGGCTGACGGCCGGTGGCGGGCGTCCGGAGGCGTTCCCCGAAGGCAACTTCATCCAGCCCACGGTGTTCGCGGACGTGGCCCCGGACGCCCGGATCTTCCAGGAGGAGATCTTCGGCCCGGTCGTGGCCATCACCCCGTTCGACACGGACGAGGAGGCCCTGGCCCTGGCCAACAACACCAGGTACGGGCTGGCCGCCTACATCTGGACCAACGACCTCAAGCGCGCCCACAACTTCGCCCAGGACGTGGAGGCCGGGATGGTGTGGCTGAACTCCAACAACGTGCGTGACCTGCGCACCCCCTTCGGCGGCGTCAAGGCCTCCGGTCTGGGCCATGAGGGCGGTTACCGGTCCATCGACTTCTACACGGACCAGCAGGCCGTGCACATCAACCTCGGTGAGGTCCACAACCCCGTCTTCGGCCGCCAGGAAGAGGCCGCCGAGGACCTCCAGGCCTGACCGCCCCCACCCCCCTCCCGCATTCCTTCCAGCATTCCCTTCCACAGCAAGGACCAGTCATGACCCACCTCGACGACCGGACGATGACGTCCTCGGGCTTCTACGTCTCCCAGGAGGCCCCCATCCACTCCGACAACCCGATCCCCACCCCGAAGGCCCCGGCGCCGGACATCCTGCGCTGCGCCTACATGGAGCTGGTGGTCACCGACCTGGCCAGGTCCCGTGAGTTCTACGTGGACGTGCTCGGGTTGACCGTGACCGAGGAGGACGAGGAGACCATCTACCTGCGCTCCCTCGAGGAGTTCATCCACCACAACCTGGTGCTGCGCAAGGGCCCGGTGGCCGCCGTCGCCGCCTTCTCCTACCGGGTGCGCAGCCCCGAGGAGCTGGACAAGGCCGTGGCCTTCTACGAGGAGCTCGGCTGCCGCGTGGAGCGCCGCCCGGAGGGCTTCACCAAGGGCATCGGCGACTCGGTGCGCGTGGAGGACCCGCTGGGCTTCCCGTACGAGTTCTTCTACGACGTCGAGCACGTCGAGCGCCTGGCCTGGCGCTACGACCTCTACACCCCGGGGGCGCTGGTGCGCCTGGACCACTTCAACCAGGTCACCCCGGACGTGCCGCGCGCCACGAAGTTCATGCAGGACCTGGGCTTCCGCGTCACCGAGGACATCCAGGACGAGGCCGGCACCGTGTACGCGGCCTGGATGCGGCGCAAGCCCACCGTCCATGACACCGCCATGACCGGCGGCGACGGCCCGCGCATGCACCACGTGGCGTTCTCAACCCATGAGAAGCACAACATCCTGGCGATCTGCGACAAGATGGGCGCCCTGCGCATCTCCGACCGGATCGAGCGCGGCCCCGGCCGCCACGGCGTCTCCAACGCCTTCTACCTCTACATCCTGGACCCGGACGGCCACCGGATCGAGATCTACACCCAGGACTACTACACCGGCGACCCGGACAACCCGGTCGTCACCTGGGACGTGCACGACAACCAGCGCCGCGACTTCTGGGGCAACCCGGTCGTGCCGTCCTGGTACACCAACGCCTCCCTCGTGCTCGACCTGGACGGGAACCCGAAGGAGGTCGTGGCCCGCACCGACGACTCCGAGATGGACGTGACCATCGGCGCGGACGGGTTCTCCTACACCCGCGAGGGTGACGAGTCCGGCACCTGGAAGGGCGAGGCCGCCAAGGGCTTCAAGCTCGGCAACCAGCTCTGACCCGTCGTCTCCCGACGCCGGCCGGCACCTCACGCGGTGGGGGACCGGCCGGCGTCGTGGCCTGGGCCCGTTACCTCCTTCGGGAGGTAACGGGCGGTCCTTTCGGCTCATAGTGTGGCGCGCATCACATTGATCGTCCGCACTGAGGAGAGGCCATGACCCTGATGAGCCATGACCGGCAGCAGCCGTTGACCGAGGCCGCCGCGCCGGCCAAGAAGCCGCCGATGGGCCGTGTAGCCGTCGCCACCACGGTGGGCACCACCATCGAGTACTACGACTTCTTCATCTACGGCACCGCGGCGGCGCTGGTGTTCCCCACCCTCTTCTTCGGCACCCTGGGCGAGGCCGGCGGCCTGGTGGCCTCCTTCGCCACCTTCGCGGTCGCCTTCTTCGCGCGGCCCGTGGGCGCGGTCATCTTCGGGCACTTCGGGGACCGGATCGGCCGCAAGAAGGCCCTCGTGGCCACCCTGCTGATCATGGGCGTGGCCACCGTGCTGATCGGCCTGCTGCCGACGCCGGCGAGCCTCGGGGCCTTCGCGGTCGTCGCCCCCATCCTGCTGGTGACCCTGCGCTTCCTGCAGGGGTTCGCCGTGGGCGGCGAGTGGGCCGGTGCCGCGCTGATGGCCGCCGAGTACGCCCCGCCGAAGCTGCGCGGCTACTTCGCCTCCCTGCCGATGCTCGGCCCGGCGATCGCGTTCGGCCTGGCCAGTGGCACCTTCCTCGTCACCAACATCACCCTCGGGGACTCCTCCGGGGCGTTCATGGAGATCGGCTGGCGCGTGCCGTTCGTCCTCAGCGCCGCCCTGGTGATCGTCGGCCTGTGGATCCGCCTGAGCATCGAGGAGACCCCGGTGTTCCTGGCGGCCAAGGCCAAGGCCGTTGCGGAGGCCAGGGCCCGGGCGGAGGACGTGCGGACCGGCGGCCCGGACGCGGCGCCCGCGTCCCCCCGCACCCTGCCGATCTGGGAGTCCGTGCGCCGGCAGTGGAAGGAGATGCTGTTGGGCGGGCTGGCCTTCAGCTCCCTGTTCGCCTTCTTCTACATCGGGACCTCGTTCCTCACCAGCTACGGCACGACCGTGCTGCAGCTGGAGCGCAACGAGGTGCTGACCACCGGCGTCATCACCTCCGTGTTCTTCGCGATCGCCACCGTGGGCTCGGGAATCCTCTCCGACCGCATCGGACGCCGGGGCACCCTGCTGCTGGCGGGCGTGGCCGGCCTGGTCTGGTCCTTCGTGATGTTCCCGATACTGAACACGGGGATGACCGAGGAGGGGGGCAGCTTCCTGTTCTTCACCCTCGGCGTGATCGGAACGCTCGTCGTGGCCGGGCTGAGCTTCGGCGCCGCCGGGTCCTTCCTGCCCGAGCTGTTCCAGACCGAGTACCGCTACACCGGTGCCGGGCTGGCCTACAGCCTGGCGGGGATCTTCGGCGGGGCCCTGCCGCCGCTGGCCGCGGCCACCCTGATGGCGACCTTCGGGGGTGGGGCCGTGGGCCTGATGCTCTCCGGCATCGCGGTGATCAGCGTGGTGGTCCTGGCCATGCTGCGCGAGACCAAGGGGTCCGACCTCGGCGCCCAGGAGGCGACCGCGGAGCCGGTGAACGCCGCCTGATCCGCGTCAGCCCCAGGAAGCCACGGCCCGGCAGCGCGGGCCGTGGCTTCCTTGTTTTGCTAAAGTGTTGTGGATCACACACGAGGGGAGAGCCGCCTGTGTTGAGCCCGTCCGTCGAACTGCTGCGCCCTGATGACCGGGAGCTCATCCGGGCGTGGCTGCGCAGGATGCGCCAGGAGACGCTCACGGACGTGTGCTTCGGCGGGATCGTGCACGACGGCCGCCTGGAGATCTCCGAGCTGCGGGGCGCCAGGACCAGGGTCCTGGCCGGGCAGCAGGTGCCCGTGGGCCAGGGGCTGGGTGGCGAGGCGATGGCCCGGGACCGGCCGCTGACCGTCGAGGACTACGTCACCGCCCCGTCCATCACGCACCAGTTCGACGAGGTGGTCAGCGCCGAGGGGCTCTCGTCCATGGCGGCCATCCCCGTGGTGGTGGGCCAGCGGCCGCGCGCCGTGCTGTACGCCGCCACGCGGCAGGCGGGCACCGTGGGGGACCGGGTGATCCACGGCATGGTGTCCACCGGCCGCGCGATCGCCCAGGAACTGCGCGTGCGGGACGAGGTCGACCGCAGGGTGTCCATGATCGGGCTGGCGGACAGCGCCGGGGCCGGTGACGCCCGGGACCTCGAGGAGGCCGTGCGCACCGCGCACTCCGAGCTCATCGCGATCGCCCACTCCAGCCACGATCCCACCCTGGTCGCCGCCGTGCGCGCGGTGGCGGAGCGCCTCGAGCGCCGGGGGACGGTGCCCGCCGAGGTGCCCGCGCTGACCCGCCGGGAGATGGACGTGATGTCCCAGGTGGCCCTCGGCTGCAGCTACGCCGAGATCGGGGAGCGGCTCTCCCTCAGCCCGGTGACCGTCAAGAGCTACATGCGCTCGGTGATGATGAAGCTGCACTGCAACAACCGGGTGGAGGCGGTCGCCACCGCGCGCCGGTTGCGCATCCTGCCCTGAGCCTGCCGGCGCCACCCCGGCCTCGTCCCGGCCTGGTCCCGGAAGGGGCCGCGACCTGTGACGCAGATCGCGCCGTTATCGTATACGATCGAGGCACAACGCCCACCCCGTGGCGGCACGCCACGGGCCCCCCTGGGAGGAGCCAGCTTGCTCGACCATGAGACCCATGTGAAGATCGCCGACGAACTGCACCGGGCCGGCATCGACCGCCAGCCCGTCCCGCTGCTCACCGCGCGCTACCCCGAGATGCAGATCGAGGACTCGTACGCCGTCCAGCGCATCTGGGCCGAGCGGCAGGCCGAGGCCGGCCGCACCAAGGTGGGCCACAAGATCGGCCTGACCTCCAAGGCCATGCAGGAGGCCACCGGCATCGACGAGCCGGACTACGGGGTCATCTTCGATGACCAGGTGGTCGAGTCCGGCCACGTGTACGAGTGGGCGAGGTACACCCACCCGCGCATCGAGATGGAGCTGGCCTTCGTGCTCAAGGACGAGCTGCGCGGCCCCGGGCTGAACCTGATGGACGTGCTGCGCGCCACCGAGTACGTGGTGCCCGCCCTGGAGGTGCTGGACTCCCGCATCGAGATGAAGGGCCGCACCATCACGGACACCATCTCGGACAACGCCGCCCTGGGTTCCATGGTGCTCGGCGGGCGCCCGGTCGGCGTGGGGGACGTGGACCTGCGCTGGGTCGCCGGCATCCTGTCCCGCAACGAGGAGATCATCGAGACCGGCGTGGCCGCCGGGGTGCTGAACCACCCGGCCAACGGGGTGCACTGGCTGGCCAACCGGATCGCCGGGCACGGGGACGTGCTCGAGGCCGGGGAGATCATCCTGGCCGGGTCCTTCACCCGGCCCATGTGGGTCTACGCCGGGGACACCGTGTACGCAGACTACGGACCGCTGGGAACGGTGACATGCCGATTCGCGTGACCACTGAACCGAGCCTGAGGGACCTGTTCACCGCCGAGGCTGTCCGGGACCGCGGCGGGCGCCCCGTGGCCGGGATGTTCCTGTCCTCGGGGGATGCCACCGCCGCCGAGATCTGCGCGGGCGCCGGGCTGGACTACCTCCTCATCGACGCCGAGCACGCCCCGCTGTCCCTGGAGTCCATCCAGTCCCAGCTGCGGGTGATCGCCGGCACGGGCACGCTCGCGCTGGTGCGGGTCCCCGCCCTGGACGAGGTGGTCATCAAGCAGGTCCTGGACCTGGGCGCCCAGAACGTGCTGGTGCCCATGGTCCACACGGTCCAGGACGCGCAGGCGGCCGTGCGGGCCATGCACTACCCGCCGCGCGGGGTGCGCGGGGTCGGTTCGGCCCTGGCCCGGTCCGGCCGGTGGAACCGGACCACCGGATACCTCCAGGACGCCGGGGCGCAGGTGACCCTCCTCGTCCAGGTCGAGTCGGCCACCGCCGTGGAGAACGCGGCGGAGATCGCCGCCGTGGACGGCGTCGACGGGGTCTTCATCGGCCCCTCCGACCTGTCCGCCACCATGGGACTGATCGGGCAGCAGGCGCATCCCGACGTCGTGGCGGCCGTCAAGACGGTCATCGCGGAGGTGAAGGCCGCGGGGAAGATCGTGGGCGTCAACGCCTTCGTCGAGGCCCACGCCCGGGACTACGTGGAGGCCGGGGCCGACTTCGTGAACGTCGGCGCCGACGTCGCGCTCCTGGCCCGCGGCTCCGAGGCCCTCGCGGACACGTGGTGCCCGGACCCGGGCCAGGAGTCCGGTCCGGGCGGCGCTGCGGCCGGGCCGAGGGCCTCGACGCCGCGCGGATCCTACTGACAGGCCCTCATCGGCTCGCCCGGCCCGACCGGTACCCCGGGCGGGCCGGTGGCCGTGCGCCGGGCCCGGTGGGCCGTCCGGCGGGCCCGGTGGGCCGTCCGGCTGGGCTCCCCTCACCCGTGCCGGGCACCGCGGCCGTCCCCGGCGAGGACCGCGGTGGCCGCAGGATTCAGTGGCCGGTGGCCAGGCGCTGTCCGAGCCGGCCGGCGACCCGCTCCGCGCTGAGCGCGAGCTTCCTGCCCAGGGCCTCGACGTCCAGCTGGCGGGTCGCGTACACCACCGCGACGGCGGCCGGCAGGTGCCCGTCCACGCGCAGGGGGACGGCGACGGAGGAGACGCCGTCCAGGACCTCGTCGTTGCTGACGGCATAACCGCGCTGCCGGGCCTGCTCCACCTCCACGCGCGGGGGCAGGCCCCCGGTCAGTCCGGCGAGCTCCTCGGGCCCCATGCCCGCCTGCACGGCCAGACCCGGGGCTCCTCGGTCGAGGGGGTGGCGGGTGCCGGGGCGCTGGGTGACGGCGTGACCGTGGGAGGGCTCCACCGTCACCAGGGTGATGCACTCGCCCTGTCCCCAGACCGCCACGAAGGCGCTCATCTGCAGTTCGTTGGCCAGCGTGGTCAGCTCCGGCAGCGCGGCGGACTGCAGGTCCTGCTGCACCCCGCGCGCCAGGACGGCGAGCCCCGGTGCGCCGATCAGCCGTCCGGAGGCATCCCGCGTGATCAGCCCGTGGTCCTCCAGCGTGCGCAGGATCCGGTAGGCGATCGAGCGGTGGACACCGAGCTGGGCGGAGACCTCGGCGATCGTGGGCGGTTCCGGGGCGGAGACCACCAGTTCCAGCATGCGCAGCCCACGGGACAGGGTCTGGGAGTGCGGGGCGCCGCCGGACGCGTCCTCGCCCTTCCTCGGACGCGTCGCGGACGGGGTGTCGGGGGATCCGTGGGCAGGTGCGGTCACCGGGGGCCCTTTCATGGTGAGTCCTGAGGAGCAGGTCACGCCGCCTTGTGAGGGGCGTCACCTACCGTATATGATCTCGCATAGTTGTTCGCTATGAGAACTGTATGTTCGATTATAGAACACCCCTTCTCTCCCCGCCTTCACGACCGCAGGAGTCACCATGCTGTTCCACCACCACGGATACGTCTCCACCGATCCGCGCGTGCAACCCGCCGCCGGCGTGGGCATCGAACGCTCACCCGAACTGCCCGAGACCATGGACGTCCTCGTGGTCGGTTCCGGCCCGGCCGGCATGACCGCCACGGCCCAGCTCGCCAGCTTCCCCGAGGTCATGACCTGCCTCATCGACCGCCGCCCCAACCGCCTCGAGATCGGCCAGGCGGACGGCATCCAGGCCCGCAGCGTCGAGACCTTCCAGGCCTTCGGCTTCGCCGACGAGATCGTCGCGGAGGCCTACCACCTCACCGAGATGAACTTCTGGAAGCCGGACCCGGCCAACCCGGAGAACATCATCCGGACGGCCCGCGAGCTCGACGACCCGGCCGGCGTCAGCGAGTTCCCCCACCTGATCGTCAACCAGGCCCGCGTGCTGGACTACTTCGCGCGCTTCGCCAGGCACGCCCCCTCCCGCACCGAGCCGTACTTCGGCTGGGAGTTCGTGAAGCTGGAGGTCGGCGAGGGTGAGTACCCCGTGACGGCGACCCTGAAGCGCACCGGTGAGACCCCCGAGGCCGGGGTGGCCCCGGGCGAGGAGCGCGTGGTGCGCGCCAAGTACGTCCTCGGCGCCGACGGGGCCCACTCCAAGGTCCGCCGGGACATCGGTGCCCAGCACGTCGGGGCGGTGTCCTACCACGCCTGGGGCGTCATGGACGTGCTGGCTGAGACGGACTTCCCGGACATCCGCACCAAGTGCGCCATCCAGTCCAAGCACGGCTCGATCCTGCACATCCCGCGCGAGGGCGGTTTCCTGTTCCGCATGTACGTGGACCTGGGCGAGGTGGACCAGAGCGACGCCGGCGCGGTGCGCAAGACCCCGCTGGACGAGATCATCCGCCGCGCCAACGAGATCGTCACGCCGTACACCGTGGACGTGAAGGACGTGGCCTGGTGGAGCGTCTACGAGGTCGGGCACCGGGTGACCGACCGTTTCGACGACGTGCCGACCGAGGAGGCCGGCACGCGCACCCCGCGGGTCTTCATCGCCGGGGACGCCTGCCACACCCACTCGGCCAAGGCCGGCCAGGGGATGAACGTCTCCATCCAGGACGCCTTCAACCTGGGCTGGAAGCTCGGCCAGGTCGTCTCCGGGATCGCGCCGGAGAAGCTGCTGACCACCTACACGGCGGAGCGGCAGCAGATCGCCCAGAACCTCATCGACTTCGACCGCGAGTGGTCCTCGATGATGGCGGCCAAGCCGGAGGAACTGGAGAACCCCAACGCCCTGGAGGAGTTCTACCAGAAGACCTTCGAGTTCCCGGCCGGGTTCATGACGGAGTACCCGCAGGGCCTAATCACCGGTGCCGCCACCCACCAGGACCTGGCCACCGGCTACACGCTGGGCAAGCGCTTCAAGGCCCATCCGGTCAAGCGCGTGTGCGACACCAACCCCACGTTCCTGGGGCACCAGCACGTGGCGGACGGCCGGTGGCGGATCTACGCCTTCGCCGACGCCGCCGTGTCCTCGGCCCAGGACTCGGCGCTGCGCGCCTTCGCCGAGTGGCTGGAGTCCGCCGAGTCCCCGGTGCACCGGTTCACCCCGGCGGGCAAGGACCTCGACGCGCTGTTCGACGTCTACGCCGTCTACCAGCAGCCGCACCAGGAGGTGGACCTGATGCAGGCCCCGGGGATCTTCCGCCCCAAGGTGGGCACGTTCCAGGTCTCCAACCTCAACAAGGTGTTCGGCGTGGACCCGGAGGACGACATCTTCGAGGCCCGCGGCCTGAGCCGTGACGGCGTCGTCGTGGTCGTCCGCCCGGACCAGTACGTCGCCCAGGTGCTCCCGCTGTCCGCCACGGAGGAGCTGGCGGCGTTCTTCGAGGGCATCTACGGCGTCTGACCGTCCCCCCGGTGCCGTGCGGGCGGTGACGACCGGTCGTCATCACCCGCACGGCACCGGTCGTCCTCACCCGCGCGGTGCGGCAGGCCCCTACCGGGCGAAGCGGGTGAGGCGCAGCGAGTTCGCCACCACCAGCACGGAGCTGGCGGCCATCGCCGCCCCGGCGAGCATCGGGTTGAGCAGCCCGAACGCCGCCACCGGGATGCCCAGGGTGTTGTAGGCGAACGCCCAGAACAGGTTCGACTTGATGATGCCCAGGGTCCTGCGGCTGAGCTGGACCGACTGCACCACCTGGTGCAGGGACGAGCCCATCACGGTGATGTCCGCCGCCTCCCGGGCCACGTCGGTGCCGGAGCCCATGGCGATCCCCAGGTCGGCCTGCGCCAGGGCGGGGGCGTCGTTGACGCCGTCGCCGACCATGGCGACCACCCGGCCGGCCTCCTGCAGCTGCCGCACCTGGGCGACCTTGTCCTCGGGGCGCACCCCGGCGAACACGTCCCGGGCCGGGATCCCGACGGCGGCCGCCACCCGGGCGGCGACCTGCGCGTTGTCCCCGGTCAGCAGGATCGGCCGCAGCCCCAGCTCCGTGAGCTCCGCGATGGCCTGCGCCGAGGACTCCTTGAGGGTGTCCTGCAGCGAGACGATCCCGGCGACGCCACCGTCGACGGTCACCCAGATCGCGGTGGCGCCGGCTCCCTCGGCCGCGTCGAGGGCGGCGGTCTCCGCCTCGGTGAGCGTGCCGGAGTCCAGCAGGGTGCTGATGTACCCGGACCGGCCCGCCGCGACGGTGCGCGGCTGCGCACGGCCGGGCTGTGCGGTGTCACCCCCGGTGGCACTGGTGGTGGTGACGGCGCCCGGGGCGGCCGGTGAGCCGACGTCGTGCACGAGGCCGCGCACCCCGCCGCCGGCGGAGGAGGCGAAGCCGGTCACCTCGGGGATGCCGCCGGCCTCGCGGGCGGCGTCCACGATGGCCCGGGCGATCGGGTGCTCGGAGTGCGACTCCACCGCGCCGGCCAGCCGCAACACGGTGTCCGCCTCGAAGCCGTTCAGGGGGGTGACACCGGTGACGGCGAGGGTGCCCTCGGTGACCGTGCCGGTCTTGTCCAGCACGATCGTGTCCACGGTGCGGGTGTCCTCGAGGGCCTCGGGGCCGCGGATGAGGATGCCCAGTTGCGAGGCGCGTCCCGTGCCGGCCAGCAACCCCACCGGGGTGGCCAGGCCGAGGGCGCAGGGGCAGGCGATCACCAGCACGGCGACGGCGGCGCGGAAGGCGGAGTGCGGGTCACCGGACAGGGCCAGCCACGCCAGGAACGTCACCACGGCGATGACGAGCACGATCGGGACGAACACCGCGGAGATGCGGTCGGCCAGCCGGGCGATCGGGGCCTTGCCGGTCTGGGCCTCGGACACCAGGCGCCCCATCTGGGCCAGGGTGGTGTCGCTGCCCACGCGGGTGGCGCGCACCAGCAACCGGCCGGAGGTGTTGACGGTGGCACCCGTGACGGTGTCCTGCGGGCCGACCTCCTCGGGGACGGACTCACCGGTGATCAGGGAGGTGTCCACGGCGGAGTGGCCGCTGACCACGAAGCCGTCCGTGGCGACCTTCTCGCCCGGGCGCACCACGAACTCGTCGCCGGGCACCAGTGCGGCCGCGGGGATGGTGGTCTCCACGCCGTCCCGCAGCACGGTGGCGGTCTTGGCGCCCAGGTCCAGCAGGGACCTCAGGGCCTCGCCCGCCCGGCGCTTGGCCCGGGCCTCGAGCCAGCGGCCCAGCAGCAGGAAGGTGGTCACCACGCCGGCGGTCTCGAAGTAGAGCTGGTGGTCCGCCATGGAGGTCATGCCCGCCATGCCGGCGTGTTCGGTCCCCGCCAGCGCTGTCATGCCCGGGTCCAGGAGTAGCTCGACCGTGGAGAAGGCCCAGGCGGCGAGCACGCCGATCGAGACCAGGGTGTCCATGGTGGAGGAACCGTGGCGGGCGGCCTTGAACGCGGCGGCGTGGAACGGCCAGGCGGACCAGAAGGTCACGGGGGTGGCCAGGGCGAGGGCGACCCAGCCCCAGTGCGGGAACTGCAGGGCGGGGACCATGGAGATCAGGAACAGCGGCACCGTGAGGGCGGCCGCCCCGATCAGCCGGGGCCGGATCACCTCACCGGAGGGCCCGTGGTCCATGTGGTCCCCGTGCTCGGCGTGATCCGGGTGCTCACCCTGCTCGGGCCCCTCGGCCCCGGGCCGGATGTCGTGGCGCCGGACGTCCCCGCCCGCGTGATCCGCCGGACGGGCGCCCCGGACGCCGGCGGGATGGCGGACGGTGGCCGAGTACCCGGCGCGGTCCACGGCGGCGACGAGCTCCGCGTCGGTGACGGAGGCCGGTGCGGTGACGGCGGCCGTCTCCAGGGGGAGGTTGACCGAGGCTCTCACGCCCTCCAGCTTGCCCAGCTTCCGTTCGACGCGCTGGACGCAGGAGGCACAGGACATCCCGCTGATGTCCAGGTCCACCCTGCGGATGCCGGTGTCCTGGTCCGGGGCGGTCGTGGCGTGGTCAGCGCTCATCTCAGGCTGACTCCAGCCCCGGGGTGGCCACGGCGTACCCGGCCTCCTCGACGGCGGCCTGCAGGTCCTCGGGTGCCGGCGGCCGCCCCTCGCTGGTCACGGTCGCCACCGAGGTGCCCCCGGACACCAGGTCCACCTCGACGCCCGTCACCCCGGGCAGCACGGAGAGTTCCTCGGTAACGCTGCGGACGCAGTGGCCGCAGGTCATGCCGGTGATCTTGATGTCGGTGGTGGTCATGGGAGTCCTCCTGGACGTCGGAATGATGTCGGTGGTGGTCAGCGGACGAGCCGGGCGATCGCCGCGGTGGCCTCGGCGATCTTCTCCTGCACGAGGGTGTCGTCCCCGGCGTCCCGGGACTGGCGCGCCGCCTCGGCGACGCAGTGCCCGAGATGGTCCTCCAGCAGGCCCAGGCTCACGGCGTGCAGTGCCTTGGTCGCGGCGGCCACCTGGGTCAGCACGTCGATGCAGTACTGGTCCTCGTCCACCATGCGGCTGATGCCGCGGACCTGTCCCTCGACCCGGCGCAGGCGCTTCAGGTACTCGTCCTTGCGCGGGCTGTATCCGTGGCCCGGGGCGCCGTCGGCCGCGTCGGCCGGCCGGGCCTCCCGGCCCGCCGTGGGGGCGACGGGGCCGGCAGTGAGGTGCGCTTCGCTGCTCATGCCCCGACCATATACCCCCTAGGGGTATCATCGCAAGTACCCCCAGGGGGTATGTGTCCACGGGTGCGGCGGGGCTCCACTCCCTCCGGGGCCTCCGGGGCGCTCACGAGTGGACGTGGCCCTCCCCGTCCCGGTGTCCGGGCGGTTCCAGCTGGAAGGTGCTGTGCTCCACGGGCAGGGGGAAGTGCTCCGTGACGCAGTCCTGCAGCTCCTGCAGGATCTGGGTGGCATGGCCGTCGTCGAAGCAACCGCGCTCGACCACCACGTGGGCGGTCAGGACGGGCGTGCCCGTGTCGATCCGGGACACGTGCAGGTCGTGGACCTCCAGGACGTGGGGCATGCTGAGCAGGTGACGCCGGATGTCCGTCAGGTCCAGCTCGGCGGGTACCGACTCCAGCAGCACGCTGCCGGCCTCGCGCATGATCACCACCGCCCGGGGGATAATGAGCAGGCTGATGAGCATGCCGGCCACGGCGTCGGCGCGCATCCAGCCGGTGGTCGCCACCACCACCGCGCTGACGATGACCGCCACCGAGCCCAGGGCGTCGTTGACCACCTCCAGGAACGCCGCCCGCAGGTTCAGGGAGTGCTTCCTGCCGCCGGCGAGGACCACCAGGGAGGCGACGTTCCCCAGCAGTCCCACCGCGCCGAAGACCAGCAGGCCCTGCGCGTGGACCTCGGGCGGGTCCGCCAGTCGGAACGCGCCGTTGACCAGGGCGAACGCCCCCACCAGGAGCAGGATGGTGGCCTGGGCGCCGGCGGCCAGCACCTCCAGCCGGAGCAGGCCCCAGGTGCGGCGGCGTGAGGGCGGCCGGAGCACCAGCTGCGCCGCGACCAGCGCCACGAGCAGGCCGCCGGCGTCCGTGAGCATGTGCCCGGCGTCGACCAGCAGGGCCAGGCTGTCGGTCAGCACCGCGCCGACCACCTCGACGACGAGGATCGCGGAGGTGATGCCGAAGGCGATCGCGAGTCGCCCGCGAGCCGCGGTGGCGCCGTGCCGGTGGCCGGGGGCGCCTCGGTCAACCGTCATGCGGCGATCATAGGCCCAGGCCCCCCGGGGCCCGGCCTCAGGACCCCGCGTCGTGGCCCAGCTCGGCGATCAGCTCCCGCACCCGCGCGTCGATGTCATCCCGTACCCGCCGCACGTCCTCGATGTCGCTGCCCTCCAGCGTGGGGATGTCCCAGTCGCGGTACTCGACGCCGTCGACCCTCTCGACGCGATCGGCGCAGGCGAGGGTGACGACCAGCTGGGCGGCCCGGTGGATGTCGTCGGCCAGGGGCTTGGGGTAGGCGTGCTCGAGGTGGACACCGGCCTCCGCCATGACCTGGACGGCCGCGTCGTGGACCGACCCGGCCGGTGCCAGCCCGGCGGAGCGGGCGGCGATCCTGCCCTCGGTGTGCTTGAGGACCAGGGAGGCCGCCATCTGGGACCGGCCGGCGTTCTCGTCGTCCACGAACAGCACGCGCGGGTTCCTCGCCTCGATGGCACCCCGGGCGATGGACAGGGCGCGCAGCCTGCTGTCCGCGAAATTGCCGGCCGAGGCGGTCAGGTAGGTCCTCACGGCGGCGGTGCGCTCCAGCTCCTCGTAGGACTCCTGGACCACCCGCTCCACCGTCTCCCGGTCCACCACATGGGCGTACCGCTCGTAGAGGTGGGCGGCGGTTCGCGCCAGGACGTTGCGGTCGAGCGCGCGAGAGGCGTGGCTGTCGTCGTGGGCGGTGTCCTGGGGCGTGGCGTTCCGGTCCATCATCACTCCAACGGTGGCGGCCCCGTGCAGGGCCGGTGACGGCCACGGACGGGGCCCGGGACCGGACGGCCCTGTCCGGGGCCGCCGGGCACCATGCTGGCCAGCGGGAGGGTGCCGGTCAAGACCCTGTCCGGGCCCGCCCGGTGGTCGACGCCGGGTGGAGGCGCGAGCGGTCGCTGGGCCGTCGGCAGGGGTGTCAGCACTCAGGCCGTCGTGGACGCTGACGGCGCCGGCCCGGACGCTGCCCACCGGGACTCCGGCCCCAGCTCCCGGACCAGGTCCAGGACGCGGGACTCGATCTCCGCGCGGGCCCGGCGCACGTCCTCCAGGGGGCGGCCGACGAGGTTGGGGATGCCCCAGTCGCGATAGTCCTTCCCCTCCAGCCGGTCGACCCGGTCCGCGCAGTCGAAGGTGATGACCACCTGGGCCGCCTCGAGGACGTCGGCCGTCAACGGCTTCGGGAAGGCGTAGTGCAACGCGATGCCGACCTCGTCCATCGCGGTCAGGGCGTCCTCGTAGATCGAGCCGGCAGGCTCCAGTCCCGCCGATCGGGCGGTGATCCGGCCGTCCGAGTGCTTGAGCGTCAGGGACGCGGCCATCTGCGAGCGGCCGGCGTTGGCGTCGTCGATGAAGAGCACGCGCGGCAACGGCGACTCGATGGCTCCGCGGGCCACGGCCAGCGCGCGGATCCGGCTCTCCGCGAACCGTCCGGCGGTGGTGGCGAGGAAGGACTTGACGGTCGCCCGACGGTCGAACTCCGCATAGGTCTCCGCCACCAGGCGGTCCACCGTGGCCCGGTCCACGGCCGGGGCGTACCGCTCGTACAGGTGTGCCGCCAGGCGGGCCAGCACCTGCTGGTCGCGCTCGCGGTAGTCCTGACCGGCCCGTCCGGCCAGGACCCGGGTGTCTGGATCCTGGTGCATGGTCATCACTCCCGTGCTGACGCCCCGCGCCTGAGCGCCCGGGGCCTCGGATGGTCAGGCGGCGGCACGCTCCCGGGACCGCGTGATGCCCGCGGGGCTGCCCCCGTCGAGCACGCGCGGCGCAGGGGTGGCGTCGGCGCGTCCGTCCCGGGCTGTCCTGGCCAGCTCCCGCAGGCGGTTCTCGGCGAGATGGACTGCGGTGGCGGGGAGGAACGTCTTCACCCGGGCAGACGCCTCCAGCTCCCGGTAGGTCCTCTGGACGGTCCGGCGGATGAGGCCGGGCTCCAGGTCACTTCCGTACGTGACGGTCAGGCGCTGTACCGCCCGGTCCAGCACGCGGGAGTGGACGATGTCGTTGGCGCCGGTGGGAAGTCCGCCGCCCATCCCGTTGCGCGCGGCAACGGTGGTGGTGAGATGACGGCCGCTCGGCCGGTCATCGGTCATGACGTGGGTGGTCATGGCATCTCCTTGCTTCTCTCGGCGACGTCCTCGTCGCCCTCCGTCACCCCGCTCAAAGTGAACACCAGGTGAACAGAACATGAATCACTATAAGACATCCTGTGAGGAACGCAACACTCTTCCCCCCATCGGACGGCCGGCGGCGGGTCCCGGTGGACGACGGTTCACCCGGTCGTGCCAGAATCGGCCACCGTGACGGACGTGAGCCCACCCCCTGCACCCGCCACCGCCGGCCCGGGCGGCCCCCGAAGCCACCACGAGCCGACGGTGGAGCGACGCCCTGCCGCCCGCCGGGTGACGAACCCGGTGGTGCGGGAGTCGCTGGCCATCTGGGTGGCCATCGCCTCCGCGGCGGGGGGAGCCGCCGTCGGGCTGGTGTTGTTCCAGGACCGGCGGCCGTTGTCCGGGGACGGGTCCGTGGGCCTGATCGCGGCCGTCACGGCCGGGGCCTGCGCCGGCGTGGCCTGCCTGGTGGGTCTCGCCCGGTCCACCCGCACCACCCACCAGTGGATGACCCGCCGACGCTGGGGCTGGTTCGTGGCCGACGCGGTCGGGCTGCTGGTGGTCCATGCCGCGATCGCCGTCATGGCCTGCCTGGCCCTGTTCCGCCTCTTCCAGGAGGCGTTCACGGGGCTGACCGTGGACCGGGTGGCGGCCACGGTGATGATGACCGTCATCAGTGCGGTGGCCGGGTACCTGGGGTTCAACTCCGCGGCCCGGATCTCCACGCGCTCGCTGTCCTCGCTGCTGGCGGTGTTCATGGCGTCCGGGATGATCGTGTCCATGCTGCTGGCCGAGAACCCGTTCTGGTGGCACGCGTTCTTCTCCGAGCTGGGCACCGGCCAGGCCGGGATCCTGTCCTTCTGGACCTTCAACACCACCCTGACCGTCTCCGGGTTGGTCCTGACCACGCTGGCCTCCTTCATCACCCAGGACCTCTACGCCTGGGCCCGGGCCCGCGAGTCGGCGGGCGGGCGACGGGCCAGGATCACCGTGCTGCGCGGGGGCCTGGTGGTCATCGGGCTGTGCATGGTGGGTGCCGGGATCGTGCCGATCAACCTCTCGGACCCCGTCCACTCCACGTTCATCCGCGTCCTCGGGGCGGTGTTCATGCTCATGCTGGCCTCCATCCAGTGGTGGCTGCCCGGTTTCCCGGCCGCGGTGTACGTGGCCAGTTACCTGATGGTCGCCCTGGGGGTGGTCGCCACCCTGCTGTGGTTCCCGTTGCGCTACTACAACCTCACCGGGTTCGAGCTGGCGATGGCCGGGATCGTCTACGCCTGGCTGGTGGTCTTCATCCGCAACCTCGACGCCGTCCTCACCGTGGCCGGCCTCGGCGACGCCGAGCGCGACGAGCAGATGGAGGCACTCGAGACCGCGCGGGAGGCCCAGGCGGAACCGGTGAGGACCGGGACCCCGGGACCGGTCCCCGCCGCGGCGCCGGCCGCGTTCCCCCCGCCGTACCGCGGCTGGCGGGTGGACCCGGGGGAGTGGCGGTGACCGGACCGGTGGCCCCCGCAGATCCCGCCCCGCGCGGCCACCGGGACGCGCCGCTGACCACGGTCGGCCTGGCCCGGGAGGCGATCGTGCTGGCTGGTGCCGGGGCGGCGATCCTCCTCCAGGTCGCCCACCGGCCGGTCGGAGCCGGCGTCGCCCGTCACTCGGACTTCGCCGCGGACCCGCTGAGGCGGCTGCGGCACACCCTGCAGTACGTCTACGCCGCGGTCCTGCCGGAGGCCTCCGGCATGCGGGACGCGGTCACCGGCTGGGTGCGGGCGGCCCATGGTCCGGTGAGCGGGACCGACGGTGGCGGCCGGTCGTACTCGGCGGCCGACCCGCAGGCCCAGCTGTGGGTCACGGCCACCCTCTACCGTGCCGCCGAGGAGGCGCGCTGGCGGCTGTGGGGCACGCTCGACGACGCCCGGTCCGAGGAGATCTACCGCGACTACGCCGTCCTGGGCACCCTGCTCGGCATGCCCGCGGGCCTCTGGCCGCGGGACCGCGAGGGTTTCGAGCGGTACTGGAGCACTGCCGTCGGGACCCTGGAGGTGACCGAGGAGGCCCGGGTGATCTGCCGGGACCTGTTCGCCGCCGAGTCCGCCCCCTGGTGGCTGCGCCGCCTCATGCCGCTGGTGCGCTTCACCGCCGCCGGGATGCTGCCGCACCCGGTCCGCACCGGTCTGGGGCTGGACTGGGACGGTGCGGACTCGGTGCGCGAGGACCGGATGTGGCGGGTGGTACGCGGCGTCTATCCGAGGCTGCCCCGGCGCCTGCGCCAGCTGCCGTCCGCCCTCGTGCTGCGCACCCTGTCCTGAACGGGTGGCATGATGCCCCTTGTGAGATCGAGAACACCCCCGTCGCCGTCACCGGTCTCCTGGCTGTACCTGGCGGTGTGCGTGGTGCTGGTCTCGCTGAACCTGCGGACCCTGTTCTCCTCGTTCTCCGCGATCCTGCCGGAGATCACCGCGGCCACCGGACTGCCGGGGTGGGGAGCCACCGTGCTGACCACCGTGCCGGCCACCCTGCTGGGCGTCTTCGCCCCGCTGGCCCCCGTCCTCGCGCGCCGCTTCGGGTCCTGGCGGGTGCTCTTCGGCGCCCTGCTGCTGCTCACGCTCGGCCTGGTGGTGCGCTCGGTCCCCGTTCCCGACGGCGGCGCGATGGTCACGCTGCTGGTCGGCACCGTGTTCTCCGGGGCGGCGATCGCGCTGGCCAACGTGGTGCTGCCCAGCATCGTCAAGCAGGACTTCGTCAACCACCTGGGGCTGATGAGCGGGCTGTACACCACCGCGATCTGCGGGTCGGCAGCCCTCGGCGCGGGGCTCACGTTCCCCGTGTACGAGGCGGTGGGGGACTGGCGGCTGGCCCTGGGGATCTGGGCGGTGCCCGTACTGGTGACCGCCGGCCTGCTCGTGCCCGTGCTCCGGAGGCACCGGTCCGGTGCCCGGCCGGTCACGTCCACCACGGGGCGGAGCCCGCTGACGTCCCCGGTGGCCTGGCACATCACCCTGATGATGGTCTTCCAGGCGATGACGTCCTTCACCGCCTTCGCCTGGCTGGCCCCGATCCTGCGCGAGCGCGGCCTCGACGGCGGGCTGGCCGGGCTGATCGTGGCGGTGTCGATCGTGCTGCAGATGGCCGGTTCCCTGGCCGCCCCCGTGCTGGCGGCCCGGATGCGCAGTCAGTCGGCACTGAACGTGGCCGCGGCCGTGCTGACCGCCGCCGGGTTCATCCTGTCCATCCACGGCCCCATGGCCGGGATCTGGGTGTGGACCGGCGTGCTCGGCGTGGGCCAGGGGGCGCTGACGGCGTTGGCCCTGACCATGATCACCCTGCGCAGTGAATCCGCCCACATGGCGATCCGGGTCTCCGGCATGATGCAGGGCCTCGGGTACGGGCTGGGGTCCTCGGGGACGTTCATCACGGGGCAGGTCTTCGCCGTCACGGGCTCCTTCGGTCCCGCGGCCTGGCTGTTCGCGGCCTCCGGGCTCGGTGCGGCCGTGTTCGGCTGGCTGGCCGGGCGGGACCGGGCCGTCGAGGAGTGACCGGGGGGCATCCGTCCGCCGTATCCGCATCAGGTCCGCAGCCACCGCATCAGGTGTGGGGAATGACGCCATCCCTGCCCCGGGATGGCGACGAAGCCCGTTCCTGATGGCGAGGGGCCGTGGTGCCCCCCTGACCCTGGCCGGCGTCGGCCCCCCTGCCGGGGCTGGACAACCGTGGGAGAATGGGGGCGATGGCTGACCAGAACCGTTCCCGCACCCCGGACCGCCCGTCCCGCACCGCACCGGTGCAGCAGGGCCGGCAGTCCCACCGCGCCGCCGACCCCGCGGACGCGCACCTCGAGCACGCCCGGGACGGCAAGCTCAAGCTGAACCGTCCCCAGCGCGGACTCATCGACGAGACCGAGGCCCGGCAGCTCTCCGAGGACCGCGAGCGGCTCCAGCGCCAGGGCATCGGCGGACCCCTGGACGGGCGGATGCTCTCCAACCCGGCCGCCGCGGCCACGGGCCCTGACGCCAACCGCCCCCAGGTCCGGCCGCAGGCGGAGGGCTGGACGCAGCAGACCACGGAGGACGGGCGGCCGCTGCTGCAGTTCAAGCAGCCGCGCGTGGCCCAGCCGAAGATGCACCTGGCCGACCTGACCCTGGCCGAACGCCAGGAGAGGGTCAAGGCACTGGGGCTGCCGGCCTTCCGCGCCAAGCAGCTCTCCACCCACTACTTCGTGCACCACACCTCGGACCCCGAGCGCATGACGGACCTGCCCGCGGCCCAGCGCGAGACGCTCGTGGCCGAGATGTTCCCGCCGCTGCTCACCGAGGTCCGCCGGCTGACCACGGACAACGGGGACACCGTCAAGTTCCTGTGGCGCCTGTTCGACGGCGCCCTGGTGGAGTCGGTGCTGATGCGCTATCCGGGCCGGGTGACGCTGTGCGTGTCCAGCCAGGCCGGCTGCGGGATGAACTGTCCGTTCTGCGCCACCGGCCAGAACGGGCTGACACGGAACATGTCCACCGCGGAGATCGTGGAACAGGTGGTCCGGGCCAACCAGGTGATCGCCGAGGGCGGGCTGGGGGGACTGCGGCGCGACGGCGGCCACGACGCCGAGCGCGTCACGAACATCGTGTTCATGGGCATGGGCGAACCGCTGGCCAACTACAAGCGCGTCATCGCCGCGGTCCGGCGGATGGTGGACCCCGCCCCCGAGGGCCTGGGCATGTCCGCCCGCCACATCACGGTCTCCACCGTGGGGCTGGTCCCGGCCATCAACCGGCTCGCGGACGAGGGCATCCCGGTCACCTTCGCCCTGTCCCTGCACGCCCCGGACGACGAGCTGCGTGATGAGCTGATCCCCGTGAACTCCCGGTGGAAGGCCGATGAGGCGATCGACGCCGCCTACAACTACTTCGTGAAGACCGGGCGGCGCGTGTCGATCGAGTACGCGCTGATCAAGGACATGAACGACCACGCCTGGCGGGCCGACCTGCTGGCGAAGAAGCTCAACGCCCGCGGCCGGGGCTGGGTGCACGTCAACCCCATCCCGCTGAACCCGACCCCGGGCTCGATCTGGACCTCCTCCGAGCCGGACGTCACGCAGGAGTTCATCGACCGCCTGAACGACGCCGGCATCCCCACCACCCTGCGCGACACCCGCGGCAAGGAGATCGACGGCGCCTGCGGGCAGCTCGCCGCGGAGGGCGACGAGGAGGCCGACGGCCCCGTCACCCCGCCCGCCGCCGGGCGCGCCGGGACCTCGGCGTCCATCGACCTGCGCGGTTGAGCCCCCGGGCTCCGGCGGTCGACGGATGACGTCCCCGCCCGGGACCCGGGGGTCTGACGTCACCCCCTGACCGCCAGGTGCGGTCAGGGGATCAGGCGTCGACGCCGGCCCGGACCGGGGCGGGCGCCGGCCGGACCTCCTCCTCGGCGGGGGTGGAACGGACGGCGAAGGAGCCCGCGAGGGCCACCAGCGAGATGACCGCGCCCCAGACCATCGCGTTGTGGATGCCGTTCATCAGGGCGACCGTCGGCTCGGTGCCGCTGGCGGCCCCGGCGATGGTCGCCGTCGTCATGACGGTGATGAACACGGCGGTGCCCGCGGCCCCGGCCACCTGCTGGAGGGTGGACAGGATGGCGCTGCCGTGCGAGTACAGGCGGCGCGGCAGGGCGCCCAGGGCCGAGGTCATCAGCGGGCCGAACATCAGGGACAGCCCCGCGTTGAGGAGCATGTGCCAGGCGATGACCGTGCCCAGGGACGTCTCGGCGGTCAACGTGGTCAGGCCCCACAGGGCCCCGGAGACGACCGCGGTCCCGGGGATCACGAGCGGACGGGCGCCCACGCGGTCGAACAGGCGGCCGACGATCAACCCGAGCACGCCCATCACCAGTCCACCCGGCAGCAGCGCCAGGCCGGTGTCCATCGTGGACTCGCCCAGGACGTTCTGCAGGTAGATGGGCAGCACGATCAGGGTGCCGAACATCGCCATCATGCCGATGATCATCATGCCCAGCGAGATGGTGAAGGCCGGGGCCGTGAAGGCACGCACGTCCAGCAGGGCGTGGTCGCGCAGTCCGAGCTGGCGCCACGTGAAGACGGCGAGGGCGAGGACACCGACCACGAGCGGGATCCACGGCGGCATCAGGGCGTCCCCCTCGGCCGCGGCCCCGATGCTGCTGAGCCCGAACACCAGGCCGGCGAAGCCGATACCGGACAGTGCCACGGAGAGCACGTCCAGCGGGATCCGCTGGGTGTCGGTGACGTTGCGGATCATGGCCACGCCCAGGGCCAGGGCCAGCGTGGCGATCGGCAGCATCAGCAGGAACATCCAGCGCCACTCCAGCAGGTCCAGGATGATCCCGCCGATGGTCGGCCCGGTGGCCGGGGCCACCGCGATGACGATGGAGATGACCCCCATGGTGCGGCCGCGGCGGCTGGCCGGGACCACGTTGAGCACCGTGGTGAACAGCAGCGGCATCATGATGGCCGTGCCCACCGCCTGGACCACGCGTCCCAGCACCAGGACGAGGAACGTGGGGGCCAGGGCGGCCAGCAGGGTGCCGAGCAGGAAACTGACCATGGCGATCGTGAAGACCGTCCGCAGCGGCAACCGGGTCAGCAGGTACCCGGTGACGGGGATGACCACCGCCATGGTGAGCATGAACGCGGTGGTCATCCACTGTGCGGTGGCGGCCCCCACGCTGAACTCCCGCATCAGTTCCGGCAGCGCGACGCTCATGATCGTCTCGTTGAGGATCACCACGAAGGCCGAGACCACCAGCAACCAGATGACGCGCATCGCGCCCTCGGGGACCCCGGACGCGGTGGATGTCCCGGCCGGCGGTGCGGTGGCGGTGACGGTGCCCCGCTGGGGGCCTTCGGCGGGGGCAGGCGACACTGTGGGTTCTCCTCGGGATGCGTGGGGAGCCGGGATGACTCCGGTGGTCCAACGGTGGATCCGCCCTTGCTATTCCCCGGATTCCCCCGGCCGGAACATCATCCGGACCAACGTCGTCCCTCGTGCAACCTTTCGGCGCCTCCTCCGGTAGTAGGCGGTGTGAGGACAAACGTGCTCATGTGGACGGCCCCGACTGTGGGTCCCGTGAAAGGACGACACCATGCGTAAGGCACTTCCCCTGGCAGTCACCGCAGCATGCGGCGTGGCGATGCTCGGCACGGCACTGCCGGCCACGGCCGGCGAGACGGAGGGATCCGGCGGTGACACCGCGATGCTCTCCGTGCTCCACGGCGTCCCGGACACCACCGTGGACGTGTTCGTCAACGGCGAGCGCACCCTGGACGACTTCGCACCGGGTGACCTGGCCGGCCCCCTGGAACTTCCCGCCGGTGACTACGAGATCGCGGTGACCGCCGCGGACGCGCAGGACGACTCGGAGCCCGTCATCGGCCCGGTGAACGTCACCCTGGACGGCGGGGTCGACTACACCGCGGCGGCCCACCTCGATGCCGAGGGCCAGCCCACCGCCACCGCCTTCGTGAACGACACCTCCGCCCTGGAGGCCGGGAACGGGCGCCTCGTGGTCCGACACGTCGCCGCGGCCCCGGCCGTGGACGTCTGGGCGAACGGTGAGGTGGCCGTCCCCGGCCTGGCCAACCCGGACGAGCAGTCCCTGGACCTGCCGGCCGGCACCCTGGAGGCCGCGGTCTCCGTGGCGGGTGAGTCCGACCCGGTGCTCGGCCCCGCGGACGTGGAGGTCACCGAGGGCGCCGCGACGATCGTCTACGCCTGGGGCTCGGCGGAGGACGGTTCGCTCGCCCTGGCCACCCAGACGGTGGAGGGGATGCACTCCGCCCCCGGCGGCGTCCCCACGGGCAACACCCAGGTGCCCGCCGAGGGTCAGGGCCTGTGGTGGGCCGCGGGCGGCGGCGCGCTGCTCCTGGCAGCGGCCGGTGCGGTGACGGCGTTGCGGCGCCGGTCCTCCGTCCGTGCCTGAGACGACCCGCCGGGGCAAGTCCTCGCCCCGCGGGTCCAGGGCGGCGGGGCCGGTCCTCGCCGCCCTGGCGGTCGCAGTCGCCCTCGCGGGCACCGGTTGCGCACCTGCCGGCGTGGTGGAGCCCCCTTCCTCCGACCCGGCTGCGGCCGCACCATCCTCCTCCGTCTCCCGGGCACCGGCGGCCTCGTCCCCGGCGCCCGGGGACCCGGGTGGCACCGGTGCCGGCGTCCCCGCCTCCCGTGCGGGAGCCGCGGAGGTCCCGGTGGCCTCCGCGGCCCTGCGGCCCGCGGCCCCGGTGCCCGCACCGGTGCGGCTGGACTACGAGGCCATCGGGGCGGAGATGACGGTGGTGCCCACGGGGGTGGCCGAGGACGGGCAGATGGAGATCCCCGAGGACGCGTCCATCGCCGCCTGGTACCGGTTCGGCCCGGCACCGGCAGACGGCGAGGGCAACACGGTGATCGCCGCCCACGCCGGTTCGGAGCACACGCCCGAGGGGCCGCTGTACGCGCTGCGCACGGCGCGGACGGGGGACACGGTCCGGGTCGGGGACGAGTCCGGGCGGTGGCACGCCTACCGGGTCACCCAGGTGGAGCGCCTGGGCAAGGACGGGCTGGACTTCACCCCCTACTTCACCCGCTCCGGACCGGAACGGCTGGTCCTCGTGACCTGTGGTGGACAGTGGTTGCCGGAGAGGCAGAGCTATGCGGACAACATCATCGTGGTGGCAGAGTCACTGGACTGACCCGTATCCTCGGAGGACGTCCGTGCCACGGGTACGCCCCGGGGTGACGTGATGGACCACCGCCGCCCGCCGGGGCCACGACCGAGGAGGGACGCTGGACAGCGACGACCTCTCCCGACGCTTCGCCGCGGGGAGCGCGGACGCCATGCGTGAGGCCTATGACCAGCATGGCCGTCTCGTCTTCTCCCTGTGCATGGCGGCGCTGTCCAACCGGCAGGACGCGGAGGACGCCACGCAGCAGGTGTTCACGCGGGCCTGGCGCTCGCGGGAGACCTACGACCCCACCCGTCCGCTGGGCGGCTGGCTGACCGGGATCACCCGTCGGGTCGTGGCGGACACGTTCGCGGCCCGGGACCGCCAGCGGCAGCTCGTGGACGCGACGTCCGGCCAGCATCAGCGGGAGGACCGGCAACTGTCCGAGCAGGTCGTGGACCGGGTGCTGGTCCATGAGGCCCTGGAGAGGCTCGGTCCGCCCCAGGATGAGATCCTGAGGATGGCCTTCGTCCAGGACCTCCCGCAGGGGCAGATCGCCGAACGGCTGGGAATGCCCCTGGGAACGGTCAAGTCGCATGTCCACCGGGGACTGGCCCGGCTTCGAGCAGCACTGGAGGTGAACGATGGCTGAGACCGCTGAACGGCACCTGACCGAGGAGGACCTGGCCTCGATCGCCGCCGGCCAGGCGCCCGGCCCCGGGGCCGCCGCCCACCTGCGCTCCTGCCCCGACTGCCGCCTGGACCTCGACCGGACCGAGCGCGTGGTGTCCGCGCTCGCGGCACCGGTCAGCCTCCACGAGCCGTCCGCCGACGTGTGGGCGGGCATCGAACGGGAGTTGGGCCTCCGGCAGGATCCCCACGCCGGACCCGGTCTCGCCGCGGTCCCGGGCGCCCCGGAGCCGGCCGGCACGTCCGGCACGTCTGCGGAGACCGCGCCCGGAGGGCACGGTGGCGGGGGGACGCTCGGTGCCGACGACGCCGGCACGGTGAGCTTCCTGCCCCGGACCCAGCGACGCCGGTGGCCCGTCATCACGGCCGCCGCGGCCGCCGGGCTGGTCGTCGGCGCCGTCGGTGCCGCCGTCGTGGCCGGCCTGGTGGGCCAGGGGGACAGCGGGCAGGACACGCCGCCCCAGCCGGTCGCCGTCGGCGAGGCGGTCCTCGCGCCGGTGACGGAGCGGGACGTGGAGGGGCGCGCCGAGATGGTCGCCGAGCCCGACGGCGCCCTGCGCCTGACCGTCGACGTCTCCGAGGGGCCCCAGGAGGGGTACTACGAGGTGTGGCTGCGCGACGAACAGGCCAGCCGGCTGATCTCGCTGGGCACGGTGTCCGGCCAGACCACCACGCTGCCGGTGCCGGACGGCGTCGACCTCGACCGGTTCCCGGTGGTGGACGTCTCCCAGGAGGAATTCGACGGCGACCCCTCGCACAGCGGCGTGACGCTGGCGGCGGGGGCCATGACCCGGTCCGGGGACGCCACCGCGGGGTGACTGTGTGTCCTGACGTGACGTGGGCGACATCCACGCCCCGGGGATCCATTGCTAGGGTGAACCCGTAACCATCCAGAGCGGCTGAGAGACCTGGCTCGACGACGCCGCAGCAACCCGAGGGGATCATCTCCCCAACGACGGGTGCTAAGGCCAGGACCGATGGAGATCCCGGATCTGCAGTCGGTCTGTGCGTCGGCGTCCGCTGCCTGCGCCGGACCAGCCGTTGGCGTGACTGCCGGTAATCCTCGGTGTGACCGGAAGGACCGCCGAATGTCGCAGAGCACGGCCGAGAAGGCCGCCACCACCGAACACCTCTCCCGGCCGGGACCGGAGGCCGGGGCCGCGAACCTCGCCGAGGGCCTGCCCGCCTCCTACGCGGGATTGCGCGAGCACTTCGCCCCGGTCTTCGCCTCGATCGCGGCCGGTGCCCTGGAACGGGACCTGGAGCGCCGGCTGCCCCGGGAGGAGGTCCGCAGGCTGGACCGCGCCGGGTTCGGCACCCTGCGGGTCCCGGCCGCCCACGGAGGGCCGGGGGTGAGCATCGAGGACTTCACCCGGTTGCTCATCGACCTGGCCGAGGCCGACTCGAACATCGCCCACCTGTACCGGTCCCACTACGGTTTCGTGGAATCCCTGCGCTTCCTGCCCGGCCGCCTCCAGGACGCCTGGTACCCCCGGGTGCTGGCGGGGGCGACGGTGGGCAACGCGTCCACCGAGAAGGGCGGCAACGCCCTGGGCACCCTGAACACCGTGCTGACCCGGAGCGGGGAGGGCTGGGTGCTCAACGGCCGGAAGCTCTACGCGACCGGATCGATCTTCTCGGACTACACGCGGGTCTCCGCCGCACTGGACGGTGAGGACGGACGCCGCTTCGCCGTCGTCGCCACGGACGCCCCCGGTGTCACGCTGGAGGACGACTGGGACGGCTTCGGGCAGAAGCTCACCGGCACCGGCACGGCCCTCTTCGAGGACGTCACCGTCCCCGAGGACGCCGTGCTGGACCGTACCGCGGGCAGCGCCGAGGCCGTCCACGAGGCCGCCTTCTTCCAGCTCGTGCTGCTGGCCGTGCTGGCCGGCATCGCCCGGGCCGCCCGCCGGGACACCGTCGCCACCATCGCCACCCGCAAGCGCACCTTCAACACCGGGCTGGGCCTGCCGTTCCGCGAGGACCCGCTGATCCAGGAGGCCACCGGGCGGATCTCCGCCCAGGCCTTCACCGCCGAGGCCACCGTGCTGCACGCCGCGCGGGCCCTCGACGCCGGCATCCAGGCCGCCATCGATGCCGGGGCGAATGTCCCGGAGTTCACCGGCACCCTGCCGGGAGCCCTGTACGAGTCCGAGATCGCCGTCGAGCACGCCCAGGTCACGGTGCCCGAACTGGCACTGGGCGCCGCCCAGGACCTGTTCCTGACCGTGGGTGCCTCCGCGACCTCCACGTCCAAGGGGCTGGACCGGCACTGGCGCAACGCCCAGACCGTGGCCACCCACAACCCGATCGCCTTCCGGGCCCGCGCCCTCGGCGACTACCACATCAACGGCATCCTGCCGGAGGGCCTGAACGCCATCGGCGACGCGAAGACGGCGGGGCCTGCCGCATGAGCGCCCCGACCATCATGACCACCACCTCCACCGGCGAACCCCGGCAGGGACCCGCGCGGGTCTTCGACGGCAAGAAGCGCGTCCTCGCCTCGGCCTTCGCCGGAACCACCATCGAGTGGTACGACTTCTACCTCTACGGCACGGCCGCGGCGCTGGTCTTCAACGTCCAGTTCTTCCCGATGGCCACCGAGCTCGGCGGCATCGTCGCCTCGTTCGCCACGCTCGCCGTCGGCGTGATCGCCCGGCCGCTGGGCGGCATCGTGGCCGGACACCTGGGGGACCGGATCGGCCGCAAGGCCCTGCTGGTGGCCTCGCTGCTGCTGATGGGCGTGGCCTCGACCCTGATCGGGCTGCTGCCCACCTTCGAGGCGATCGGCTGGTGGGCCGTCGTCGGGCTGGTGGTGCTGCGCGTCCTGCAGGGCCTGTCCGCCGGTGCGGAATGGGGCGGTTCGGCTCTGCTGAGCGTGGAGCACGCCCCGGCCCGGCACCGCGGCTTCTTCGGGTCCTTCACGCAGATCGGCTCGTCCGCGGGGATGCTGCTGGCCACCGGCGCGTTCTTCATCGTGCAGAACGTGCTGAGCGCCGAGCAGTTCGCCGCCTTCGGGTGGCGGATCCCGTTCCTGCTCTCCGCGCTGCTGGTGGCCCTGGGACTGTGGATCCGGCTCGGCGTCTCCGATGCCCCGGAGTTCCTCGAGCACCAGGCCTCCGGGAGGGTCGAGAAGGCGCCGCTGAAGGTGCTGCTGACGCACCACCGCCGCCCGCTGCTGGTGACGATCGGTCTGCGGCTGGCCCAGAACGCCGTGTACTACCTGGTCACGGTATACATGCTGACCTACCTGCGCGACGAGCGGGGGGACTCCTCCTCGGGTGTCACGGCGGTGATGATCGCCTCGGCCGTCGGCCTGGTCTCGACCCCGTTCTGGGGCTGGCTGTCCGACCGGGTGGGACGCAGGGTGGTCTCCGTGACGGCCTATGCGGCGATCGGCGTGTTCGGCTGGGTGCTGTTCGCTTACCTGGGGGCCGGGCCGCTGGCCCTGCTGCCCCTCGTCATCATCCTGGGCATCAACCTCATCCACGACGCGGTCTACGGACCGCAGGCCGCCTGGTTCGCCGAGCAGTTCCCGGTGCACGTGCGCTACTCGGGCGTGAGCCTGGGCTACCAGGTCGGCACGGTGCTGGGCGGGGGACTGATGCCCCTGATCGCGGCGCTACTCTTCGCCGCCGGCGGTGACACCCCGTGGCTGATCGCCGGCTACCTCTCCGGGCTGGCCGTGCTGTCCGTCGTCACCGGGCTGGCCGCGAAGGATCCTGCCCGGGACCAGCACGGCACGGAGCTCACCGAGCTGCACGGTCCCGGGCAGGATCCGGTGCCCGACGCCGGCCCTGCCGGTCCCGCGCCCGGCTCCGGCACCCCGCGCACCACCGAGGACACCGCTGAGAACGCCATTGAGGGCGCCCCCGAGAGGACGATCGTATGACCCGCCCCATGCTGCTGAACGCCTTCGACATGATGGTCCCGGTGCACCAGTCCCCGGGGCTCTGGCGGCACCCGGAGTCCGGGGTGTCCCGCTTCGACACCCTGGCGTACTGGACCTCGCTGGCCCGGACGCTGGAGGAGGGCGGGTTCGCCTCCCTGTTCCTGGCGGACATCCCCGGTGTCTACGACGTCTACGGCGCAGGGACCGGGGCCACGGCACGCGGCGGGGTGCAGTACCCGGTGCTCGACCCGCTGGTGATGGTGCCCGCGATGGCCGCCGTGACCGAGCGGCTCGGCTTCGGCGTCACCGCCTCGGTCACCTACGAGGCGCCCTACCTGCTGGCCCGCACCCTCGCCACGCTGGACCACGTCACCGGCGGGCGGGTGGCCTGGAACGTGGTCACCTCCTACCAGGACTCTGCCGCGCGCAACCTGGGCATGGACCGGCAGCTGCCGCACGACGAGCGGTATGACCGGGCCGACGAGTACATGGAGGTCATGTACAAGCTCTTCGAGGGATCGTTCGATCCCGGCGCGGTGCGCGCCGACGCCCAGACGGGCGTGTTCGTGGACCCGGACCGGGTGCACCCGATCGGCCACCACGGGACGTACTTCTCCGTGCCGGGCCAGGCGCTGACACACCCCGGGCCGCAGGGCACCCCGTTCCTGTTCCAGGCCGGGGCGTCCACCCGCGGCCAGGAGTTCGCCCTGGACCACGCCGAGGCGATCTTCTTCATCGGCAACACCCCGGAGCTGGTCCGGCGCTGGACGGACGGCGTGCGGGCCGGGCTGGCCGGACGCGGCCGCGCGGAGGATGCCGTCAAGGTGTTCACCATGGCCACGGTGGTCGTGGCCGACTCGGACGAGGAGGCCCGGGCCCGGCTGGAGGGTTACCGCCGGCACGTGGACGTCGAGGGCGCACTGGCCCTGTTCGGGGGCTGGACCGGCGTGGACCTGGCCGGGGCCGATCCGGACTCCCCGCTCGAGTACGTCGCCACCGAGGCCAACCAGTCCGCCCTGGCGTCCTTCACCTCGCTGTCACCGGACAGGACGTGGACGGTGCGGGACCTGGCCGAGTTCATCGCGATCGGGGGCCGCGGACCGGTCATCGCCGGCTCCCCGGCCACCGTGGCGGACGAACTCGAACGCTGGCAGGAGGCGGCCGGCGTCGACGGTTTCAACATCTCCGCGGCGGTCCGTCCCGCGGACCTGGAGCGGTTCACCGCCCTGGTCTCCCCGGAACTGCGGCGCCGGGGCATCCTCGCGGAGGGGACCGGGGGCACCCTGCGCGAGGCCCTGACCGGTGCCGGACCGCGCCTGGCCGCGGACCACCAGGGCGCTGCGTACCGGCGTGCGGTGGGGGCCGCCCGGCGCTGAACCGGGCCCGTCGGGACGGCCCCGGGCAGTCCCGCGGAAGCCGGGCAGTCCCGCGGAACACGACGGGATGAGACGGAACGAGACGGAACGAGACCGGGCCCCGCCGCACCAGTGGTGCGACGGGGCCCGGTTCCGTGAGGGGGCAGGGTCAGTGCCGGCCACCCCGGTCGGTCGGCGTGCCCGCCTCACCGTGGGCCTGGGCGGCCTGCTGCACGATGGCGGCGTCCTCCGGGTGCTCGGAGAGGTACTGCTCGTGCACCTCGTCGACGTGCAGGTCCGTGCCCTCGATGGACTTGGGCACCATGGACACCGCGATGAAGGAGATGATGGCCAGCACGGCGATGTACACGCCGATGGTCCAGCCCATACCGGTCTGGTTCAGCAGCAGCTGGGCGATCATGGGGGCGAACGCACCGCCGATGATGGAGCCGAAGGCGTAGCCGATCGAGACGCCCGAGTAGCGCACGTGGGCGGGGAACATCTCGGCGTACAGGGCGGACTGCGGGCCGTAGGACGGGCCGAGGCCCATGGTGAGGATCACGATCGCCAGGGCGAACAGCGGCAGGGACGCCGTGTCCAGCATGAACCACATGGGGATCGCCCACACGATGATGATGGCGTAGCCGATCTGGAAGGTGCGGATCTTGCCGATCTTGTCCCCGATGTACCCGCCGAACATCGTGAACACCAGCCAGCCCAGGCCGCCGACGAAGGTGGCGATCAGGGTGGCCTCACGGCTCATGCCGAGCACGTTGGCCCCATAGGAGGCGAAGAAGGCGATCACCAGGTAGCCGGCGGCGTTGTTGGCCATGAAGATCAGGGCCGCCAGGGTGACGTTCTTCTTGTGGGACTTCAGCAGCACGCCCAGGGGGGCGGCGGACTCCTTCTTACGGAGCTGCATCTCCTTGAACACCGGGGACTCGTCCACGGCCTTGCGGATGAGGTAGCCGACCACGATCAGCACCACGGAGGACAGGAACGGGATGCGCCAGCCCCAGGCCTGGAAGTCCTCGGGCGACATCGAGCTGGTCAGGATCCACATGAAGGCGGTGGCCAGCAGCATGCCCAGCGGCACGCCGATCTGCGGGTAGGAGCCGAAGGCGCTGCGCTTGTTCTTCGGGGCGTGCTCCACGGACATCAGGGCGGCGCCACCCCACTCACCACCGGCGGAGAAGCCCTGGATGATGCGCATCAGCAGCAGGAGGATCGGGGCCCAGATGCCGATCTGGGCGTACGTCGGCAGGACGCCGATCAGCGCGGTGGCGCCGCCCATGCCGATCAGGGTGATCACCAGCACGAGCTTGCGGCCGTGCTTGTCACCGAGGTGTCCGGCGACCACGGCGCCGAGCGGGCGGAACAGGAAGCTGATGCCCAGGGTCGCCCACGTGACGACCTGCGCGAGGCCGGGATTGTCGGCGGACAGCGGGGCGAAGAACAGCGGGGCCAGCACGAAGGCGGCGGCCTGGGCGTAGATGAAGAAGTCGTACCACTCGATGGTGGTGCCGACGAGGGTTCCGGCCAGGACTCTCTTCTCTTCGGGGGTGCGACCCCGGGGAGAGGCCACTGCGGCGTCGTGATGTGCCATGGTGTGCTCCAGGTGATGGTGCGGATGCTTCGCGGGGATGAGGTTACGGATTAGTGACCGACCGTTCGGTTACTTCGAAGATCATAGAGGATTCCGGTGAGGTGTGTCACACGTTCCGTGCGGCCCGGTGTGAAGATCCCGGACGGGGCATTATTGGGTCACGGGTTAATGACGTAATGTCGGATGAGTGGGCGGTGTGTCGACCCGCCCCGTGCCCGCCGGCCGCCAGCCGGTGACCCGACGAAGAGGTGTCCCCATGACCGAGCAGAAGTCCGTGCCGCAGCCCCCGGCCGCCCGGCCGCGGCGCCAGCCCAAGCCCCCCGTGGTCCTGGAGGTGACGGCCACCGAACGACTGGGCCCCCACATGGTCCGGCTGACCCTGGGCGGACCGGGCTTCGGCGTCTACCAGGACAAGGACGCCACGGACAAGTACGTCAAGCTGATGTTCGCCGATCCGGCGCTGGGCCTGGAGATGCCGTACGACCTGGAGGTCCTGCGCGAGCGCCTGGCCCCCGAGCAGATGCCCGTGCGCCGTACCTACACGGTGCGCTCGGTGGACCCCGGGGCCGGCACCCTCACCATCGACTTCGTGGTCCACGGCAGCGACGGCCTGGCCGGCCCCTGGGCCGACTCCGCCCGGCCCGGGGACCGGGTGTGCCTCACCGGCCCCGGGGGGATGTACCTGCCCGACCCCGCGGCGGACTGGCACCTGCTGGCCGGGGACGAGTCCGCCCTGCCCGCGATCGGCGCGGCCCTCGAGGCCATGCCGGCCGACGCCGCCGGGCAGGCCATCATCGAGGTGAACGGCCCCGAGGACGAGATCGGGCTGTCCGTGCCCCAGGGGATCACCGTCACCTGGCTGCACCGCGGGACGGAGTTCACGCCCGAGACCACGAAGCTGGCCCAGGCGGTCATCGATGCCGAGTGGAGGGAGGGCGCCGTGCAGGTGTTCGCCCACGGGGAACGGGAGATGATCAAGGACCTGCGCCGGTACCTGGCCGACGTGCGCGGGGTGGACCGCCGGCAGATGTCACTGTCCGCCTACTGGGCCTATGGCCGGGCCGAGGAGGCCTTCCAGGCGGAGAAGCGCGAACCGATCGGGCAGATCTTCCCGGAGGCCTGAGCGTCCCGGCCCAGACGGCCGGGCCCGTCGGCCTGCCGCTGTGAGGGGCCGCCCGGCCCCGAGGTCCTCCACACGGACCGTGGGCCGGCCGGTTTCGCTGTCCCCGCGCGCGCCGTACGCTGATCGGCACAGCACGAGTCCGTACGAGTCCGCACGAGTCAGCCTGGTGCGACGCAGGACAGAACGCAGTCGAGGAGACATGGCATGGGCAGCGACCACGGCACGCCGCACGGGCACGACGGCGGCCGGGTGCCCGCGGACGCCGCTACCGGCACCGGTGCCGGTGACGGAACCGGCACCCCTGGTGCCGCGGAGGCGGACCTCGCGTCTGCGGTGGAACGCCACCGCGTCGCAGCGGAGCGGTACTCCGTGGCCAAGTACGAGTACAAGGCGGCCAAGTACGCGCTGAAGGCGGCACGCCTCCGGGCGGGCCAGGACCCCCAGGGGCGCCGTGCGCACGGCCATCACCACGGGCATCGCGAACACCATGGGACGTACGGCCGCCACCGGTATGACGACCGCCTCCCGGAGACCAGGTCGCGGCGCGAGGGTGAACCGCTTGCGGACGGGGTGGACCACGGCCGGGAACGGCGAGGCCGCCGGCAGGTCGTCCTGGAGGTGGTGGCCACGGAGCGGATTAGCGAGCACATCCAGCGCCTGACCCTGGGTGGTGACGGCTTCGAGGAGTTCCGGGACAACGCCTACACGGACAAGTACGTCAAGATCCTGTTCGTGGACCCCGCGCTCGGCCTTCAACCGCCCTATGACATCCAGGCCCTGCGCAAGACCCTGCCGAAACACCAGCGCCCGGTCCGGCGGACCTACACGGTGCACTCCGTGGACCCCGACGCCCGGACCCTCGTCATCGACTTCGTGGTCCACGGGGACGCGGGCGTCGCCGGGCCCTGGGCCGCGGCGGCCCGGGTGGGGGACAGGGTCGCGTTCTCGGGCCCGGGCGGCAAGTACGCCCCGGACCCGCGGGCCGACTGGCACCTCCTCGTGGGGGACGCCGCGGCCCTGCCGGCGATCTCCGCGGCCCTAGCCGCCCTGCCGGCCGATGCCGTCGGGGCGGCCTTCATCGAGGTCCCCGGCCCGGCCGACGAGTGGGAGCTCGAGGCGCCCCCGGGGGTGACGGTGAGCTGGTTGCACCGGGGACTGGCAGAGCGCGTCCCGTCACCGTTGCCGGGCGCCGTCCAGTCCATGGAGTGGCCTCCGGGACGGGTACAGGCCTTCGTGCACGGGGAGAAGGCCGCGGTGAAGTCCCTGCGGCGGCACCTGCTGGAGGACCGGGGCGTGGACCGACGGATGCTCTCGCTGTCCTCGTACTGGAGCCGGGGCTCGTCGGGGGACTGAAACTCTGGGCCCGTGGCTGCCCGTGGCTGCCCGGGCGCCGCGGCCCGCGCCCGGACCTGTCCGATGGTGCCGCCCGGAAGGCCCTCTACCGGAAAGTAGTGGACGATCGTCCACTACCAGCGGGGTGCCCCGATTTCTAGTCTGTGAGGACCCCCGGGCCGCCACGGTCGATGACAGCACCGGTCTCACCCAGCCCATTGACTGCACACCCTGGAGCCGCTGCCATGCTTGATGCCAAGACCATCACCATGAAGTGCCGGACGAGCACCCCGCACCGGGACTACTTCTGCCTGTGCAAGACCCTCGCCCCGCTCCGCCCCTACGGCGCCGAGGGCAACCTGGAGACCACGTCGACGGACCCCTGCGGGTGCATCCGGCTCATCGTGAACCCCGTCCAGGTGGCCGTGGTGGACCCGGCCTGTGACCGGCACGGGGCCGCATCGTCCTGAGCCGTGACCATCTCGACGGTCCGGGGTCAGCCGTCCTGCGCGGCGGCCGGGCGGTGCGATGGCCGACGGCCCATGACCTCGGCGATCTGGCCGACGCAGGGCTCGTTCTGCAGGGAGGTGGTGTCGCCCAGGGCGGTGCCCTCGTAGAGCTGGGTCAGCAGGCGGCGCATGATCTTACCGGAGCGGGTCTTGGGGACGTCGGGCACGAAGACGACCTCGCGTGGCTTGGCCACCGGCCCGATGACCCGGCCGACGTGCCGGCGCAGCTCCTCGGCGGCGTCGGCGGCGGGCCCGGCCCCGGTGCCGGCCGGCGCGGGGGCGTCCCCGAAGCCCGCCCGGGCCACCACGAAGGCCACGGCGGCGTGCCCGGTCTTCGCGTCCGGAACGGGGCAGACCCCGGCCTCGACCACTTCGGGGTGGGACACGAGCGCTGACTCGATCTCGATGGTGGACAGGCGGTGTCCGGAGATGTTGATGACGTCGTCGATGCGGCCGAGGATCCAGGTGTCCCCGTCCTCGTCGACCTTGGCACCGTCGCCGGCCAGGAACCAGCCCTGCCCGGCGTAGTCCTTCCAGTACGAGGTGAAGTAGCGCCTCGGGTTGCCCCACACGGTGCGGGCCATGGCCGGGCCGGTGCGGGTGACCACGACCTTGCCCTGCAGCCCGGCGGCCACGGGCGCCCCGGCGTCGTCCACCACGGCCACGTCCACCCCGGGCAGCGGGCGGGAGCCGCACCCGGGCTTGAACCGCTCGTCCGCCTGGCGCGGGGAGAGCACGGTGGCGCCGGTCTCGGACTGCCACCAGGTGTCCACCATCGGCACGCCCACGGAACCGTCGCGGGGGACCCGCGCGTCGTCGTCGCCGGTCTCGGCCTGGAGCCGGGCGTCCAGCGCGTCCAGGTGCGAGCGGCCGATCTGGGTGCGGGCCCAGGTCCATGCCTCCGGGTTGACGGCCTCTCCCACGGTGCCCACCAGGCGGATCGAGGAGAGGTCGTGCCCCGCGGGGATGCCCTCGGGGAACCAGCCCATCAGCGACCGGACCAGGGTGGGAGCGGTGTAGTAGGAGGTGACGCCGTAGCGCTCGATGACCTCGAAGTGCCGGCCCGGGTGCGGGGCGTTCGGCACGCCCTCGTAGATGACCTCGGTGACGCCGTTGGACAGCGGTCCGTAGATCTCGTAGGTGTGCGCGGTGACCCAGGCGAGATCGGCGGTGCACCAGTGCACGTCCTTCTCCCGCTCGGACACGTCCGGATGGGAGAACAGGTAGTCGTAGGACCAGGAGGCCTGGGTGAGGTAGCCGCCCGAGGTGTGCACGAGGCCCTTGGGCTGTCCGGTGGTGCCCGAGGTGTACATGATGAACAGCGGGGTCTCGGCGTCGAAGTACTCCGGGGTGTGGGTCTCCGGCTGGCGGTCCACGATCTCGTGCCACCACACGTCCCGGCCCTCGGTCCAGCTGATCTGGCCCGGGCCGTCCCCGACCTCGGTGTGGCCGGTGCGGTTGAGCACCAGCACGTGCTCGATCTGGTTCTGGCCGGAGACGGCCTCGTCCGCGTTGTCCTTGACGGGCACGGCCTGGCCGCGGCGGTACTGGCCCTCTGAGGTGACCAGCAGCTTCGCGCCGGTGTCCTCCACGCGGAAGCGCAGCGCCTCGGCGGAGAAGCCGCCGAACACCAGCGAGTGCACCGCGCCGATCCGCGCGCAGGCCAGGGTGATGACGATCGTCTCCACGAGCACCGGCAGGTAGACCACCACGCGGTCGCCCTTGCCGATGCCCAGTTCGAGCAGGGCGTTGGCGGCCTGGCTGACCTTGCGCTGGAGCTGGGCGTAGGTCACGGCGCGGCGGTCACCGGGTTCGCCCTCGAAGTACAGGGCCACCTTCTCCCCGCGGCCGGCGGCCACATGCCGGTCCACGCAGTTCACCGCGACGTTCAACCGGCCGCCCTCGAACCAGCGGATCTCCGGGCCGCGCTCGGCGGCCGGGTCGGCAGGGGTCCAGGAGTGGGTGGTGTGCCAGGGCGTCTCCCACTCGAGGCGCCGCGCGGCGGCATCCCAGAACGCGAGCCGGTCCTCCTCGCGCACGGGCCGGCCGTCCCCGAGCCCGCCGTGCAACAGGCCCGCGGGCCGGCCCGGGTGGACGGAAGGATCGGCGGCGTCCACGACGTCGGCCGGCAGCGGGCCGGGCAGGGCACCGGGGGCGTGGGCGGGGGTGTCGCGCGCGGTGGCGGTGGGAGCGGCGTGCGGGGCAACAGACAAGACAGAACCTTCTTTCCATCGAATCTGGCAGTAGCACCTGGTCCGGTCCTTGCAGTGCCGGGAGGGCACCCCAGGACCATGGACGGGTTGCTGCGGCGTCACGGAGCCAGATCTCTCAGCCGCTCGGGATGGTCGCCTCCACTCTACGACCGGTCCTGTCCGCGGAGCGAAACGGGTGAAGCAGTGCTACGCACCGGCCTGATGCCCTAGTTTTGACGTGCACCGACGCCGACGGACAGGGACTGCACATGGAGGACATCGCACTGCTGGCCGTGGCCGGTGTCCTGATCATCGTGCTGGTCTCGCTGTTCGCGCCCCGGTTAGGCGTCGCGGCGCCGATCCTGCTCGTCCTGGTGGGCATCGGCTGCAGCATGATCCCCGGGGCGCCCCAGATCCTGCTGGACCCGGAATGGATCCTCATGATCGCGCTGCCGCCGATCCTCTACTCGGCGGCGGTCAACGTCCCCATCACGGACTTCCGCCGGGACCTCGGCACCATCAGCGCCCTGTCCGTGTTCCTGGTGATCGCCTCCGCCTTCGCCACGGGGTGGCTGATCTGGTGGCTGCTGCCGGACATCGATCTCGCGGCCGCAGTGGCCCTGGGGGCGGTCATCAGCCCGCCGGATGCCGTCGCGGCCACCTCGATCGGCAAGAGACTGGGCCTGCCGCCCCGGCTGGTGATGATCCTGGAGGGGGAGGGCCTGGTCAACGACGCCACCGCGCTGGTCATGCTCCGCACCGCCATCGCGGCCACCGCCGGCGCCGTGACCTTCTGGGGTGCCATCGGTGACTTCGCCTACGCCGTCAGCGCCGGGATCGTCCTCGGTCTCCTCGTGGGCGCCGGGACCGTCTGGTTCCGGTCCAGGATCCGGCAGCAGCCCGTCCTCACCACGGCGATCTCCCTGACCGTGCCGTTCCTGGCGTACATGCCCGCGGAGAACCTGCACGCCTCGGGCGTCATCGCCGTGGTCACTGCCGGCCTCCTCACCGGTCACCAGGCGCCCCAGCGCCTCAGCGCGGCGGACCGGCTCACCGACCGCACCAACTGGCGCACCATCCAGCTGCTCCTGGAGAACGGCGTGTTCCTGCTTATGGGCTTCGAGATCACCTCGATCGTCGCGGACGCGGAGGCCTCGGGGCGGGGGCTGTGGTTCGCCGTCGGGATCGCCGTGCTGTGCACCGCGGTCCTCGTCGTGGTGCGCATCGCCTTCGTGGTGCCGCTCATCGCCGTGCTCCGGGCGCGGCAGAGGCGGGTCCCCCAGCTCGCGCGGCACCTCGATGCCGCGCTCGAGTCCACGGCGTCCGGGGAGCCGCCCCACCCGCGGACGGTGGCCCGGTTGCGGCGGTGGCGTGCCGATGCGCACTTCCTGGCCACGCAGGGCCTCGGCTGGCGGGGCGGGGCCGTGCTGGCGTGGTCCGGGATGCGCGGCGTCATCACCCTGGCCGCGGCCCAGTCCCTCCCGGCTGACATCCCGTACCGTCCCGAACTGATCCTGATCGCCTTCTCCGTGGCCATCCTCACGCTCGTGGTCCAGGGTGGCACCCTTCCGCTGCTGATCCGGGTGCTCGGCATCAAGGGGACCGACGAGGAGGCGCAGCGCCGGGAGATCGGCCGCCTGGCCGATGAGATCATCGCCGCGCGCCAGGCCTACCTGCAGAACAGGACGCTGCTCCGTGAGGACGGCAGTCCCTTCGACCCCGCCGTGGTGGAGCGGGCCCGACGGGAGGGCCGGGCGGCCACGCAGGCACTGGCGGCGATGGTGGCCGAGGTGGACCCGGACAGCCAGCGGCAACAGTACCGGGAGCTGCGCCGGCAGCTGGTCGAGGTGGAACAGGCCGCGCTGCTGGACGCCCGCTCCGGGGGCACGTACTCCTCGCACACCCTGCAACGCGCGCAGCACTTCATCGACACGGAGGCCACCCGCCCGGGTTAG